>CAXYZD010000001.1:0-65558 GCA_964293455.1 uncultured Acinetobacter sp.
TCCCAAAACTACAAGGCTTAGCGGCTGTAAGTTTCCTCTTTCCTGCTTACTTGCAGGTTCGCAGTCTCACGACTTTAAATTATTTTTATTGTTCGATATTATCCTTAACATTCCGTGTTAAGTTCTTTATAAGATTCATCATCTCAAAAATGTCCAATTCGCTCTAGCGCCAATCGCCTGAATCCTTGTAAGCTATTTCCTACACAAGTGTATATGTATTAAAAAAAACTATATGGTCAATTTACTTCTTTAATTTTATTAACTAATCCGCTCAACCTTGAGGTTTCTACGCTCAAGGATTGTACAAAACTTTTTTTATCAACCAATAAACTCACTGCTTTTTTTGCCCGTGTAATTGCGGTATAAAGTAGCTCCTGACTCAGCAATTTTTGTGACGCTTGATCCAAAACCACAGCGGTATGAGTAAATTCTGATCCTTGAGATTTGTGAATCGTTAAAACAAAAGCTGTTTCAATCTCTTTCGGTAAGCGTGTCGCAGCAATCCATTTGTCTAAACTTGGAAAATATACTTCAAACTGATCACTTTGCTCGCGATGTTTCAAGCAAATACCAATATCGCCATTGGATAATCCAAGTTGATAATCATTATAAGTCATCATTACAGGTCGCCCAGCATACCAATCGCCCTGTCGAAATAGCGTTGGTAAATATGTAAATAATGCTTTTTCCATTTCCTGATTTAAACTTCTAAGCCCCAATGCACCATGACGAACTGCAGTTAAAATACGATACTCATCAAATGCTTTAGTGACAATATTGACTAAATCATTTGTATCGTCCACAGCCTTTAAGTAAGTCCCGATGCTTTGAAAATAGCCCTGAAAACCCAAACTTAATTTTTGATAATAATCTGTGACATCTAAATCTTTTACATCATCAGGTAAATATTCGAGTTGAATAAGGTCTTTTTCAATTGTATTTAAATTAATATTTTGAAGCTCGTTTGCTGGCACAATATTCTGTTCAAACTGCATCAATAATGGGTCTGTATTTAGATGCTCAGTTTTAGACATTTTTTGTGCCTGAATAAATTTTGCCATTTTCCCAATTAAAGCATCATCACTAAAACGGCGACTTTTGACCAAATTGATACAATTGACTTGTAAGGCTTCGACCTGTTGTAAGTCGGCAAGTACGGAACCTACATCAACCGAAGCCAACTGATTAGCATCGCCCAGTAAAATTAAACGACAGTGATTCGGCACAGCTTCAAATAACAATGTCGCTAAATTTAGATCAAGCATCGAGGCTTCATCAATCACAATCACATCATAAGGCAAAGGTTGGCGTACATTGAAACGAGGTATTTTTTGATTGCCTAAACCCAATAAGCGATGCAACGTCATCGGATTAAAAAGTTTAGGATTTAAGTTAAAAGGCTTTAATTTTTCATCCGTCAATGAGTTCTGCAATGCCTCTCCCATACGCTGTGCGGCTTTTCCTGTTGGCGCTGCCATGGCAATGCGAATATTGGGATTGGCTTGATTTAAAACAGCAATAATCCGAGCAAGCGTATAGGTTTTTCCTGTGCCCGGCCCGCCAGTAATGATGCTAAAAGCACGTTCTGCAACCATCGCCAATGCTTTTTTCTGTTGTTCTTCTTCCAATAAGTCACTATTTTTAGAAATATCAACGGACTCAATTTTTTGCTGTTTTAAACGTGTTACTTGTATCGCTAAGCGTTGTTCAAGTTGCCAATAACGGTACAAATAAAGAAACTGATCATCTTCAACAAAAGGCGCAACTTGGGCATGATCATCAAGACGATTAATCTGTGTATCTTTAATCATCAATGATTGAAAGGATGATGTATCTCGTCCTTTTGCCGAAATACAACTGTCCCCTTGAGTGATTGCCAATAGAATCTCTTGGGCTATAACCATTGCCTCAGCATTTGGCTCTGATGCTGTGGAATACTGCGTTAAAATGTATTTACTCCATGTCTCAATCCATTGTGGGACTTGGTTCTCTAAAAGTTGTTTATTTTCCACGCAGTTATCCTCAGAGTTATCCATAAGGTTTTCAACACAGTTATCCACATCAAAACATATATGCTAACTTTTTGTTTTTTCAGCTTTTTAAAGCATAATTTAAGCAATTTCAGCCCATTTATTCTCAGTAAAATAACCAAGAATTGCATCAAGGCGTAGAATAAATTCTGTACTCGGTTGCCAATAATGATAACCTTGTTCAGACTGACCATTCACCCCCCGCAAATACAAATATATTGCACCACCAAGGTCTCGTTCTATTTGATAATCCTCAAGTTGGATTTTCAAATAACGATGTAAAGCCACCAAGTAAAGTGATGCCTGTAACCAATAACTGGCTTGTGACATACTACTTTTCACAGCATTATCTTGATAATGTTGTTGGCTTGCACCCAAGAAATTACTTTTATAATCGGCAATGTGATATTGCTTGCCATCAAAAAATACCAAGTCAATTGAACCCGTCAAATAACGTGCCGAATTGGCATGATTAAACTCAGGCATTGCAATATTTTCTTCTGCAAAGAGTTGATGAATCCGTTGAACAGTTAAAATATGATCTGAAAGTGCCAAATAAAATGGGAATTCAGATAAGTGTTCATGTGCTTGCAATTGTCCCAATTCAAAATCAGGAAAAATAGGTGTAGAGAGTACATCCTGCAACCATGCACCAATCCACTCAATGAGCGTATCTTCAAACTGTTCATCATTCGGAAATGCCGTTTGATATTTTTCAATTAGCTCAGTTCGCAAAGAAGCATAGTTATTTTTAAAACGACGATGTATTTCTAGATGCCACAAGGCTTGATCATTAAAATTAATATGTTCAAAAATTTCATGTAAGAAATTTCCTGCCACCGTACCTTTAGGGAAATTGGCTTTAATCCATGAAATAGGTTCAGCACTCATATCCTCTGAAGGTAATATTGAAATTTGTGTTTCTCTTTCATCATCGGCACTTTCTTTTTTTTGTTCAGCAACTGCTAAAAAATCTTGTACTTGTGAATAGTTTAAATGCCGTGATAATGCACTAAAACTCGTTGTACCTCGTGCATAAAAACGTTGTTTTGGAAATTCTTCTGCCTGTAATGGGACAATCACATCCACTTTTTCTTTTTTCACATGAGCAGGACGATCCATCATTAATGACTCAACAGTACTGCCCTCATGTACAAATACCGCTACAGGATGTCCACGCCAAAATGCCAAACCTGTCGTTGATTTAGCTTTCATTGAACCATTTTTATTAAACTCATCAAAATCATTTCGCATGACTGCATAAACACGATGACTTGCTCGAGTCAGCGCCACATACCAAACACGATGATGTTCAGCGAGTTTTCTTTGATCGTGTTGCTCTGTTTCTTCAGCCGTTAATGAATTTGTATCGTTGATTGAAACCAAGCGTTGTTGATCAACCTGCCCTTTTGTTTGGTCTACATGCTCAATCGTAGAAAAGTTCAGGGTTTTATTCAAATCACTTAAACCTTTATCCGCCCCCAATAAAAAGACAATTTTAAACTCTAAACCTTTTGAAGCATGAATGGTCATAAGCTTAACACCAGCTTCATTGGAGAGTTTTCGCTCCAATTCCCATTCACGCTCCATTGGAGAAGTGAGTTGTTTTAAATACCAATAATACAGATTTTGTGCACCTTGATATTCCTCACTATGCTGACTGAGTAATTCTGTAATATGGCGTAAATTGACCACCACACGCTCATTATCACGGCTTTGCGTTGCGACCAAGTTTGTCCATACTGCATATTGGTTGAGCAAATATTGCCAAGCCGTAAGAAAGCCTTGATTGAGCCACATTTCACGGATTTTATCGAACTGTTCAATATATTGACTCAAGCCATCGGCATGTTGTTCGAGTGCAATCAACGCCTGCAAATTAAAACCAAACAGTCGACTGAGTAAAGCTCGCTTAATTTTACCTTCTTGATAGGGGTGTAAAATTGCCCCTAAAATTGCGCCTACATCCTGTGCAATTTGACTTTCAAATACACTCTTTCGAGATTCTCGATTACACAATATGCCTAAAAATTCTAAAGCTTTTTGCATCTCAGTTAAATCGGCATTACTTGAAGACAATATGGCAATATCGCTTTCATTAAGGTTTTTAACTTGATCATTATCTTCAAAATACAAAGACCCTTTGATCCCTTGATTCAATAATGCTCTAATTTTCCAAGCAACTTGTTCAACTTCTTGCTTTTGTCCATCGACCTGTAACCATCTTAATGGTGTTGGATTGATAAGATCACCATCCATCAAATTTGAATGTGGGCGGCTGCCTGCCTGTACAGGGGTGTAAATCACCTGTTCGCCAAAATCGGGTTGTCGCTGAAATAGAGCATCAGTAACATCGACCAAAGGCTTCACTGTCCGTTGATTATAAACCAAATTATATTCATGCCCATCTTTGCCAAAAACGTCCTGATGTGCCTTTAAAAAGGTCAGCATATCGCCACCACGGAAACCGTAAATTGCCTGTTTACGATCTCCGACCATGATCATACAGCCTTTTTTAACTCGGTTCGGATGTCGCCAAATTTGTGCCAATACATCATCTTGATCTTGGTTAGTATCTTGAAATTCATCAACTAAAACTAGTGGATATTTAGCATGTACAAAACTTGCAAAGTGTTGTCCTTGCTCATTATTCAAGGATTCAGCAAGTGTACGAATTTGCTGTGCAAAGGTGGTTTCACCTTTTTGTTGTAAGAGCTGTGGTAAGCGTTTTTTAACTTCTTGCACCAAATAATATTTTAGCTGTGTATCTATATTTTTCAGTTGATTTTCAAATTCTTCTTGAACTTCTATGACTTTTTGGAGAATTTTGATAATTTTATGATTAAAAAAAACGTCCTGATCTTCGGCAGTACATTTTTTAGTTGGATTATTAAAAATTTTCTTGCGAGGTGCACCTTTTGAATCCAGAAAAATAGTTGAAATGGGTTTAAACTTTTGCTTTAAACCACCATTCAAAAAATAATCGATTGGATTTTCTTGCAGACTTGCAATGATCGAAGGTAAAACAACGGTAAAAACCTGTCGTAAGTTTTTATCTTTTTTATCTAAGGCATGACTGCTGAAATTGGTTGTAAAAATACCATCATAATAATTTTCTAATACAATCCATTCAGCTTCTTGAATACAAGCCAATTGATTTAAAGTGTCATGAACAAAAGATAAATTTAACTGAACCAGTGGGACTTCCTTCATTTTTGCAGAAGTAAAATTTAATGAATCCTCAACCAACGACAGATAGTTTTCCGTACTTTTCAGTAAACCTTTTTGATATAAAGCATCAATCATTATTTGTGGCTGTGCCTGAATCCACTCACGCAATACATCATGAATCAGTTGGTAAGTATAACTTTTCGCATCATCAGTAATTTCAGCACGTTCAATTTTGCCACTTTCAAAGGAAAATTCACGCAATAACTTTTGGCTAAAACTGTCTAAAGTTCCCACAAATAAATCATCAAGTTGATCAATCACCAACTTTAAGCGCTGACATGTATAGTCAATCTGAGTCGCAAAGGTTTTTAATAAAATAGAAAATAATGGATCAGATTCTTGTGCTGCTTTGGCTAAAACTTCATGTTCCATCAACCCTTGATGAAGCTCAAAATAACGTAAAGTTTCCGATAAACGTGCACGAATACGACTTTTTAATTCAGCCGATGCTTTACGGGTAAATGTGGTTGCAATCACATCCTTAGGCAAATATTTTTCTAATAATATGCGTACCATAAGGCTCGATAAAGTATAGGTTTTCCCTGTCCCTGCCGAGGCTTCTATCCAATGTAAACCTGTAAACGTCATGTCTTCAATGGGTTGAATGGATATTTTTTTCTTGTTCATCATGGCTGACTTTACGGAAGATGATTGTTCATTCATAGTTGTTCCTCCGCCACTTTTTGATGGGTATAAATGGGGTTATATAAATCGTATGCAAAAGTATCACAAGCATGTTTTAACAAGGCTGTTGTATCTTGTTCTTGTAAAATAAATTGCCAATCACGGTGTTTTTTACTCGACTCCGTACCATCCAAACTATAGGGCAGGAATGCATCACTTTTATTCCATTCTTTCAATACGGCATCAATCGCATGCAACTCCGATTGCCCTGCTTCGCTCTGTCCCCACTCAACTTCCTGATTGGAATTCATCACCAATAAATCGTTACTCTTTTGTTTCTTCGCCATCAATAATTCCGCAGGCAAGACCAAAGGCTCAGACTGACCATAAGCATAAGCTTTAAACCACTTCAATAAATACGCTTTTGCTTCCGCTGAAGTTAAACCTTCATTAATAATGGTGACATCACTAAACACCGCAATTCTTTTTAATACTCGTGATTGATCATCACCCCAAGCCAAATAAGTCAACCACAATAAATATTCCAACCACACTTTGGCACGGCGTTTTCCACGAGCACTTGATGCATCTAAACTGACCCAATCCTGCCCTACTTGTTTAGGAACGGTAATGTTCATCACTAAATCAGACTGAATACGCCACTGTCGTTGTGTGGTTTGCGTCACTTCAGTTGCATATATTTTCAAACGTTCTTTTAAAGATGCCTGCTCTGCCAAGCTCATTTGCCATGCACTGTATTGCACTTTTCCAATCGGTAATTGGTCTTGTAACAGTGCTTGATCTGCTTTGTTATGCTGATCTTGAGTATCTTGTTTTTGTAAGAAATCACGAATTTGATATTTAGCTAGACCATCTAAAACCAACGGTTCATTCAATGCAGGTAAATCTTGAGCGCGCAAATTTTCTACGCCCAATGTTTTCAAATACAAACGTGCTGGGAAGGTCATATCTTGAATCCATTGTCCTGCATCCAAAACAGTCATACTTTCCTGCTCTATTACATTTGGATAAGGTACATTTGCCCATCCTTGCCGTTCAGATAATCGCTCAACCTGACGAATTTTCTGCGCCACGCTAAACCACTGATCACGGTATCGCAGCTGCTTAACTGATTCAAATCCTTTAATATCAAATGGTTGTAAAGTGTGAATTTGATATAACGATTGCACTTGTTCAGCTATTTCCACGCCTTGTGGTTTGATGATTTTATAAGGCTGGATAGTTTCTTGAGCTGGTTCTACTTGAGCATGTGTTTCTTGAATAATTTTTTGAGCATCGCTTTCTACAGCATTTACATCTGTGCGTGCCGATTTTGTAATAAATGCAATATGACTGATCAACTCTTGTAAAACACTCGATGGATCACGAACTTCGCCATCACTGACATCAAAGCCATTGTAAAATAACCATAAATTTTCTTGTGCCAACAATAAAGCATCTAAAAATGCACCTTGATCATCATCTAAACGTGAGCGATCACCCAACTGTGGTTTTAAAATTTCCATTAAATCAAAAGGTAAATGCACACTTCGATTTGGGAACTTTCCACCATCCAAATTCAACATCACAATGAGCTTGTACGGCAACGGGCGAATCTGCCCAATTTGGCTAAAGGTAATCTGACCTGTCGGTAAAGCCTGGTCCATTTGCCCATCAAGCAAATTTGCAATTTCATTGAGCAAATAAGGCAAAGGCAGATAAAGCTGTTTAAGCTCTTTCGCCTCGGTTTCATCTTGTGTATTTCGATACGCCAATGTCAGCATACGCTCTTGTTTTTTGACTATTTCACGGACTGATTTTAAAATTTCCACGCCCGCTTGTTCAAACTCAGCAATGTCCTTCATCAGTAAATTTAACCATGCTTCAACATGACTTTTAATCGTTGTTTCTTTCCCCAATTCATGGGCAATCATCCAATCACGACGATGATCAAAATCATGATAAATCTGAATCAATTTCGCAATCAGTTCAAAATCACTCGGCATCACTTGCGCATAACTGAGCGTTTCATCAAAAAGAGTATGTTCAGGAATAGCAATTCCCAATGCCAAACGATCAAGTGCATATTTAAAGGTAAAACGGAAATCTTGATCATCTTGACTTAAACTGCGTTGTAAATGCCCTGCATCCAAACCTCGTTTAAAGCCTGCGCTGATGAGTAAATCAACCATGCGATCGGTATTATTCACATCCAATTCATAACGAATTTGTGTCGCATTTAAACTCAGCCAATCGGCAAAATCCTCAACACTAAAACGTCCATCTACTAAAGTCATACGACCTAACACAGCTCGCCATGCGTTACTTGCATCAAGTTGCGTCACCCCTGCAATTTTCACAGGTAAATACACGTTGTCCTGATTGGGAATATGCGGAAATACACTGCGAATGAGCGGTTCAATCTGTTTTAAATCAGGCGTTAAAATTAAAATATCACTGGGTCTACGAGGCTGTTCTGTTGTGCCTTGGGCAAGCCAATGAATCATTTGATCTTTTAAGACTTCAAGCTGACGTAATCCTGAATGACAGATATTGATTTGAATTGAATGATCTGTCGGTGCAATGCTATACGCATGCTCTTCAGGCTCAACCAGATACAAAATATCGGACTGAAGTTTTGTCAATAAATTGGTTGGTTCTTCATCGACAAAGGCATCAATCCATTGCCCTTCTTCCCCTGAGGAAAGATTGGATAAAATTGAAAAATGGTCTCGCGCTTGTTTACCAAAACGGGTCAACAATGGATGACGAGATTCTCGTGTTTCAGCATTAAAATTAAGGGTAAATTGATCAAAAAATTGGTTAATTTCAGCATCTGTTGCCTTTGGATTTTTTGCAATAAAACGCTCTTTCACTCGTAAATCGTATTGTTTTTTCCAATTTGGATCGACACTGTCCGCCCAATATTCTTGCGATGGATTGTAGTGCAAAATCACCACATCAATATATTGTCCAAGTCGTCTTAAAAATTGTAATTGGCTTGGTGGCAAATCCAATAAAGTAAACACTGTAAGTCGACTCGGCAATTTTTTTAATGCCTGTGGACGTTGTAGCTCATCATCTAAAATAGCCCAAAAGTCAGCATCAATACTTTGCATATCAATAAAATCATCATGGAAAGTATGTTGCCACAACCAGCGCTGCCAACTTTCTAACTCTTCCGCCTGACTCAAGGTAAATGCTGATATTTCATCTTTACCATTAAAAAATTGATTTTCTAGATTTAAGGCTTGATTACGTCCCCATTGTCCGAGCCAATTGCCTGTGCAGGTACATTCACGCCCGTCATTGACACAATTTTTCTGACAATCACCTCTATAAAGCATGTAATTGCCGAACAGTTTCGATACTTGCTCCGACACCCAATACAACATGCTTTGTTTTTTCAGTTGTTTTTTAAAGCCATGTTCAAGCTGTGCAGCCGAATCATAAATTCGTTTTACAATACCAAATAATGGATGATCTGCAGACAGTTGATTTTCATCTGCATCAATATGATTTTTCAGCGTTTGATAAATACGCCATTTCATAATCAAACGTGGAATATTGGCTTTACGGACTTTGTCTTTATTTTCTAATATCTGTTGATAGGCAAACCATTGAAAACCACGAATACGTTGATGAAACTGATTATTGGCGCTAATACCTTGATGTTCTGCAATTTTTTGCGTCAGCCATTCCTGTACAGCAGGGCTTGGTACAATAAAATGTTGTGTCTTTAAAACTGCAAATGGATTTTTTGAGGGCTGAGCCGTATTGTGTAAAAGTCCTTGTACAAGCACATCAATACGTTGGCTTTGAATTACATGAATCGCCATAGTCCCTCAACTGTCTATTTTAATGATTTATTGAAATGCACAAAAGCATAAACATTCGCCTCTATACAACGGCTTCATACTATGGCATTTTTACTGCATTATTGGTAAATAACTTCACAATTTCAAGCTTAAAAATAATTCTTTAGAAATATGATAAGTAGCTTGATATATAGGTCATTATTTTATGAAAATTGATAAAATCCCTGATTCAATTGATCCAAAGTTAAACTTAGATCACATTCGTGAAGAATGTTTAGAGCTTGTTAAAAAGCGGTCTTATGTTTCAGCAGGTGTGGCGGTCATTCCTGTACCATTCTTTGATGTCGTCATTGATATTGGTATGTTGTCTTTACTCATTCCTGATATTAATGCACGGTTTGGACTCGCACCTGAACAAATTAGCGTGTATGACCCAGAAACAAAAAAAGTGCATTGGAATGAGCTACGTAAACGTGGTTTTGAATTTTCAGGCTTAGTGGTGGCACGTACTGCTGCAAAAGCATCGCTCAATAATTTGGCAGCGAAAGTTATTACTAAGCAAGTGACTAAATTTATCCCACTTGGTGGTTCAATCATTGCAGCAAGTTTGGGTTATGTCGTGATGAAAAAAGTCGCTGAAGCACATGTTGAAGAAAGCTATAAATTGGCTAAAAGCATTCAACAGAAGCAAAATGCAAGTGTGGTGAAGTCTTCTTAATTATTTATTCGCACATCGGATGCATAATCCGTTGTTCTTAGACCTCATCCTGACCTTCTCCTTAAGTCATGTATGGCTTAGGAGAAGGAGGATTTGACAATATCAGTCTACCTTTAACTGCTTCAATATTGCTTTAAGCACTTGAATACGTGCTGAATATTTATCATTGGTGGCAATCACATGCCACGGTGCATAGTCAATATGGGTTCGCTCTAACATATCTGCGGCTGCACTCAAATACTCATCCCAATGCCCACGATTGCGCCAATCGTCAGGGGTGATTTTAAAGCGCTTGTGCGGGGTTTGTTCGCGTGCTTTAAAGCGAGCCTCTTGTTCATCTTTCGAAATTGCCAACCAAAATTTAATGATCACATGCTGATTTTCAGTTAAGTCTTTTTCAAAACGATTAATTTCATCATAAGCACGTTGCCATTCCACAGGATTTGCAAAACCCTCAATACGCTCGACCAATACTCGTCCATACCAACTACGATCAAAAATCGCGATCTTTTCTTCAGGCTGAATTTTTGTCCAAAAGCGCCATAAATAAGGTCGACGCAACTCATACTTTTCAGGTGCTGCAATGGTATGAATTTCATATTCGCGAGGATCAAGTTTTTTCAAAATGCGCTTAATCGCACCACCCTTTCCTGCGGCATCCATTCCCTCAAAACTAATCACAATATTTCGAGGATCATTTCGCAGTGCATCTGAAACTTTTTTAGTGAGTTTTTTCAGCTCTGTTTTATAATCTTCTGCCGACAAAACATCACTAGCAGGATTTAACAAAACTTCAGGCGTGATTGCCTGCTTCCATTTCGTCCGTACTGAGGTGCGATGTCGTGGTAATTCTTTTAACGCCTGTAAAATATGTTGGGCAAATTGCTGATCACGTACTGTTTCATCTTCACAATCAATCACTAGCCAATCATTTGTAAATTTTTGACGTAACTTCTGCACGGTATCGTATTGTTTTTTATTGCGCCAATCTAAACCATGTAGTTTGTGCCAACGCTGTTCTGAGGTATCCATATCATCTAGACGTTTTTGCAAACTTTTCCATGACAAATCGAACCAAACTTTAATCACTTCAACATGATTATTTTTCAAATCTTGTTCATAGGCACGCATACTGTCGACATAGGCATCAAAAAGTGTGTCATCGAGTGAGCGAGATACATGCATGGTGGTCGTGAGTAAATCACTATACCAATTGCCAAACATGACCTGAATCTGCCCTTCTGCAGGAATGAAACGAGCATATGGTTGCCAAAAAGTTTGTTTATCTGAAAATAGATGTGCAGGATCTGCTTTAACGCGTAAATAACGTGGATCAACCCATTCACGTAGTTGTTTTACTGCTTCGCCTTTGCCTGCCAATTCAATTCCACTGACCAAAATCACTAAACTTTTTCCGTTTTTCTGATCACGGCTATTTTTCAAAGCATACTGTGCTTCAATCAAATCGACAGATAACGCTTCTTCATCACGCACAACAAATTCTAATTCTTCTTTCATCATATTTTTCACATATATTCTGACATTTACTTGAGTATAACCTGATCAATGTAGACCGTGATCTTTTTTATATAATCCTCATAATTTGCCCAAATTGGCATGGGTTTATGGCATTTTTTCTATATTATTTTGTTTTTTTGTCATAGAGATACCGTTAAACTGCCTTTATTCTTGATCAAAACGGATTTTCGAGCTTTATATGTCTAAACTTGCTGCATTAGATCAACTTTTAGAACAATATCAACAATTAAGTTATCACACCAATCCTGTATTAAAAACACGCTTACATGAAGCGCAAGGTTGGTTAAAAAGCCGAATTCAACGCACGCATCACGAATTATTTAATCAAAAAGAAAATGTGCTAATGGCGCAGTATTTTATCAATCGTTTGTATGGCGGCCCTGAGTTTGATGACTTAGCGGTACAAATTGAACGCTTGTTAAAATATGCCCATAAAGCAGAAAAAATCATTCCTGAAAATGCCATTAAAACGGGTTTAAAATCGGTTGGATTAGCAGTTTTAGCAATGCAACTTGATGAGCAAGTCGCAGCACAACTCCTTAAAGATTACCCTGCTGAACAAAAAATTGATGATGAAATGATGCGTCAAACCCTCATTAAACTCGATCAGTATGAAGCACGTTTAGAACAACTCTCTTTACTCGATGATCTTGGTGGCGCACTTGATAAATATATGCGTTCATTCATCATGCATACCGCTTTTAAAATGTGTAAAGGTACTGCAAGTAAATATCGTTTTGAACTGATGTATGACTTTATTGGTGAAGGTTTTATAGCAATGAAGCCAATGAAATCTGCCGCAAATTTTATTCATACATTTACCGTGAAAGAGTGTGAAATTGTGGAAAAAGTTCATGCTGGTGACCCCAATCCATTTTAATCGTTGTTGAAATCAGCTATAAATCATGCTGATCTTTTCGATCAGTTTTTGTATATTATTCATAACAATTACGTGCAGAGGACTGCAAATTTTTGCAGAATCTGTCATTATGCCAAACAATCTCAGATTTTCCATTTTTGTGTTCAGGAGTGACTCAAATGTCGAATGAAAACCAAAAGCCAACCGAAATAAATGAGTCGGCAACACACACAGACAAACAGAGTCCTTTTTTAACCGAACCATTACCGCAAGGTACGCCACAAGGGCAACAACAATCTTTACAACAGGCTCCTGTTGATACACCTGTTTCAGGTACAGTGCCTAAATACAATCTGCCACGTGGCGCAAACACGGGCAATGTCGGTGCAACCACTCACTTCGGTTATCAAACTGTCAATAGTGATGATAAAGCACAGAAAGTTGCTGAAGTATTCCACTCAGTAGCAGCAAAATACGACATTATGAATGACCTGATGTCATTCGGTATTCACCGTTTATGGAAACGCTTTGCAATCAATATGTCAGGCGTTCGTCGCGGTCAACACGTGCTTGATATTGCAGGCGGTACAGGTGATTTAGCCAAAGTATTCAGCCGTGAAGTCGGCCCTACAGGTCATGTGGTTTTATCTGACATTAACGAATCAATGTTAAATGTTGGTCGTGATCGTTTGATTGATGCAGGCTGTAGCAATGTTGATTTTGTTTTGGCCAATGCTGAAACTTTAGAACCATTTGCAGACAACAGTTTTGACTTACTCACCATCAGTTTTGGTCTACGTAACGTGACCGATAAAGATGCTGCATTGCAATCGATGTATCGTGTGCTTAAGCCGGGTGGTCGTTTACTCATTTTAGAATTCTCTAAACCTGTGTTTGAACCATTCTCTAAACTTTACGATATGTATTCATTCACAGCATTGCCAATCATGGGTAAACTGATTGCCAATGATGCTGAAAGTTATAAATATTTAGCTGAATCCATCCGTATGCACCCTGACCAACGTACTCTTAAAGGTATGATGGAAAATGCAGGTTTCCAAAATTGTGACTACCACAATTTAACAGGTGGCATCGTTGCAGTTCACCGTGGTTTTAAACTGTAATTTTCACATTTTGATGATGAACAATAAGGTTGCATTATGTGGTCAATTTTAGCACTCGGTGCAGTTGAACGACTGATCAATCAGTTGATCAATATGGATGCGATCACTCGCATCCAATTCAATCAGTTGCAAGGCAAGCTGTTACGTGTGGTGATCGAATCACCACAGCTGTCCGTTGATGTTTATTTTGATGAACATCAAGTTCGTTTAGAACCAACGGTCACAGGTAAAAGCGACACGCCTTCTATTTTCGAACAACATCCTTATGACAAGACTGTTGCCATTGCTGAAGCGACCGCTACTTTACATGTCAAAAGTGTTGTTGAATTAGCGAAGCTCTTTGTTGCTGATGATATTGGCAATATTCCGCTTGATGGTGATTACCACCTTTTGCAAGAGATTCAAAATATCATCCAACAGACTGAGCCTGATTTAGCATCACATCTTAGTCCGTGGATTGGTCCTGCTTTAGCACATGAAATTGGTAAGATCCAGCTTGCACCAAAACATTTAAAACGCTCAGTGCAAAGTCATGCTTTCTTTGTTGAAGATTTTCTAAAAGAAGATACTGGTCTTTTTGCGCCACGTTGGCAAATGGATGATCTACAACAAGATACTCGTCAATTGAATCAAAATATTGACCGCCTTGAAGCCAAAATTCAACAACTTCAATCTCGAATTCAACCACAATAGTTTAATCCAAACTCACATCAGGTAATGCCATTTATGATTCCGCACATCAGCCGTTTACTCGAACTTTGGCGCATTGCCGCGCACTATCGACTCGATACACTGATTCCTGCGGAAGAGTTACCTGAAAAAGCGCGTCATGCTTTAGCATTAATTCGCATGCACCCTGCAGCTTGGTCAAGTAAAGAGAAAAAGAATCCGCTCAAGCTCAAAGAAGCTGTAGAAGAAATGGGTCCACTGGCGATTAAAATGGGACAATTGCTCTCGACGCGCCGTGACTTGATTCCACCTGAACTGTTACAACAATTGGTTTTATTACAAGACCGCGTCAAACCTTTTGGCAATGATGTTGCCAAGACCCGTATTGAGCAGTCGTTAAAAGCCAATATTTCAACGCTGTTTGCACGTTTTGATGAACAACCTTTAGCCGCAGCATCCATTGCACAAGTACATACTGCTGCGCTACATGATGGTCGTGAAGTCGTGGTCAAAGTCACCCGACCTGACATTCGCAGTCAAATTTTACAAGATTTTGAAATTTTAAGATGGCTCGGGGCGAGTTTAGAAAAACGCCTAGAAGCTGCTCGTGCTGTGCATATTTCTGAAATTATTGAGAATTATCGTCAAGTCATTTTAAATGAACTCGATTTGACTTTAGAAGCTGAAAATACCCGCCGTATGCGCCATTACTTTACAGGCTCAAGCATGATGTATGTGCCTGAAGTGTATATGGATAGCAAAGATGTGATGGTGGCTGAACGCATTACAGGCGTACCGATCTCAGACATTGAAACCTTTGATCGACTCGGCATGGATCGTAAAGATTTGGCTGAAAAAGGTTTAACCATTTTCTTTACTCAAGTGTTCCGTGACAACTTTTTTCATGCTGACATGCATCCGGGAAATGTTTTTGTTGAAACGCTGAATCCGAGCAGTCCTCGTTATATTGCACTCGATTGTGCCATTATGGGCGAGCTTTCTAAGTCTGATCAGATGACTGTTGCCCGTATGTTATTGGCTGTAATGAACAGCGATTTCATGCAATTGATTCAAATTGTACACCAAGCAGGCTGGATTCCACCGGGGACTGATCAAGATGCCCTCGCCCGTGAAATGCGTCGTACTGTTGGACCAATGGTCTCGAAGCCGATGCATGAATTGGACTTTGCAGGTATCCTGATTCAAGTGATGGATATTGCACGTCGTTTTCATTTGGAAATTCCACCACAACTGATGCTTCTACTGAAAACATTGGTACATGTGGAGGGTCTAGGAACAGACTTGTATCCTGACCTTGATATTTGGAGTACCGCAAAACCGATTCTGAGTGAATGGGTGAAAGCGCAGATGAATCCGCAGAAAAACTTAAAAGAACTCGGACAAAAAATTCCTGATCTACTTTTAGGTGCGCAAGATTTACCAATGCTTATGATTGACAGCTTAAATGGTTTAAAAAATCAATCGGCATGGCATTCTAAGCAACTCCATGAATTACAAATGATGCGTTTGGAAGTTGAGAATCAGCAAAAACGCAGTTGGATTTTCGGTAGCATCATGGCAATTTTCTTGTCGGTTGCGATTATTGCACCGTGGTATATTTCAATTGTGTTGATTGTGTTGGCAAGTGTTCTAGCTGTTTGGCGGATTGCCAAATAAATCATTTTAAGCCTATTCACTGAATAGGCTTTTTTTTACAATGACGCAAAAGTCATTTACTGATATCTATCGCCATTGCCCTGACATGACTATTTTCTAAAATATAGCCATCTGTTTGAGCAAACACCACCATGACGCAAATTTTATATCGAAAACCATCATCCCTCAAAATACAAGCAGGCTCGCTCGCCAAACAACTGATTGAAAAAGAAGGCTTAGACGCAGGGCAAGTGGATATGATTCCCGGTGCAGCAGGTGGTCCCAAAGGCATTGGACTCATGGGGCTAGATCAAGCCATATTTGGGGCATTTCTCCCTCAAGCCAAACAACGACGTTTTTTAATTGGCTCATCGGTTGGCGCATGGCGTTTTGCAGGCATCATTGCACAAGGTGAAAAACTCGGTCCTGAGAAATTAGCAGAGTTATATATCAACTTACCGTTTCATAAAAAAATGAAAATGGCTGAAATTGAAAAAATCTCAAGAGATATGCTACACGGTATTTTAGGTGATCAAACTCAAAAATTAGTTGATCATCCTGATTATCACCTCACCATCATTGCAGCTAAAGCTGAAAAATCTTTTCAAAGTGATCAAAAGTTGGCGCTCTATAGCTCCCTACTTGGCATCATTGGTAATAATGCCATTTCACGTGATCGCTTAAATAAATATATGCAACGTGTCATTTCACAACCTGAACAATTTCCACAATTTCAAATACAAGATGATGCCTTTAAAACCCATTACATCAATTTTAATCAGGACAATGTTTCAGATTGGCTCATGGCTTCAGGCTCAATTCCGGGTGTCACACCTGCGGTGAAAAATATTGCTAATGCGCCTGAAGGTGCGTACCGTGATGGTGGTTTAATTGACTATCACATCGACCTACCATTTAAAAGTAAAGGCATTGTTTTATATCCGCATTTTACTGACAGTATCACCCCCGGCTGGTTTGATAAAATGTTTAAATCACGTAAAGCCAATCCTGAAAATCAGGCTCGAACGTTGCTCCTCTCACCCTCTCAGGAATATTTACAATCATTACCTTTAGGGCGTTTACCTGACCGTAAAGATTTTGTGATGAAAGGCTTAGAGCCTGCTAAACGTATTCAACTTTGGAAACAATCGGTTGCTGAAAGTCAGCGCTTAGGTGATGAATTTTTAGAGTTGGTGGAAAAACAGAATTTTGTAGAAGTGATGCAAGTTTTGTAATTCAAAAAATTTATTATTGAATTTGTACAAGAGCATTATCAAGGTTATGTTTCTTGGATCTCTGTTGATTAAATAATTTTTAAGATTTTCCGCAAATCATTTCAAATCACGTAAACTATGAACCGCTATGAAATAGCACAAAAATTTTAAATCAATGAATTGGTGAAATCCTATGAACAACTTGCAATGGCTCGATGAAGTAAAATTTAACGAACAAGGACTTATTCCTGCTATTGCACAACATCATCTTACAGGACGTATTTTGATGGTGGCATGGATGAACCGTGAAGCACTACAACTCACTGCTGAAAAAATGCGTGGCGTTTACTTCTCACGTTCACGTAGTAAACTTTGGTTCAAAGGCGAAGAATCTGGGCATTTTCAAACAGTTTATGAAATCCGTTTAGACTGCGATGCAGATGTGATCGTCCTCCAAATTGAACAAGAAGGCGGTATTGCTTGCCATACAGGTCGTGAGTCTTGCTTCTACCGTAAACTCACAGCAAACGGTTGGGAAATTGTTGATGCTCAACTGAAAGACCCAAATGCGATCTATGGCAAATCTGATGAGCAAGCTTCAAATAATCCACATACATTGGCAATGAATGCATCTACAGCCCAAGCTGAACAAGTCGAAGTCCTAGATTACTTAGGTAAAATGATGGCTGAGCGTAAAGCTGCTGATCCTGATTCATCTTATGTAGCTAAGCTTTACAGCAAAGGTTTAAATAAAATTTTAGAGAAAGTTGGTGAAGAAAGCATTGAAACCATTCTTGCCGCTAAAGATTTTAAAGCAGAAGCCAATGAAGATAATAAAAATGATTTAATTTATGAAGTGGCTGATCTTTGGTTCCATACCATTGTCATGCTTGGTTATTTCGATCTTGATGTGCAATTGGTCTTAAATGAATTGGCACGTCGTCAAGGACTTTCAGGTCTAGTTGAAAAAGCTCATCGTGATCACTGATTCAGATATTTCGATCATTAAAATTACTGTTTAAATTCAAAAGCTCATGTTACTCATGGGCTTTTTTATCATTCAATTTTATCTAAAAACTAACATTTACTCAGCTTTTCGAACATGAGTTTCCCGATTGAATGTACGCTTATTCGGACTGTTATTTGCTATACTCAATCTCTTGATTTTAATTTTTGTGTAGATTTCATCCACTGTGTCCGACCTATTAAAGCCCACAACAGAACAAAACTTTGCCATTGAAGAAGCACAAAAAGGTCAATCATTTAAAGTGATTGCCTATGCAGGCACGGGTAAAACGACGACATTACAATTGATCAGTGATGCCATGCAGCATCGCCGTGGCATGTATTTGGCATTTAACAAAGCCATTGCAGGTGAAGCACAAAATAAATTTCATCGTGGCGTAGACTGCCGAACCTTTCACTCACTCGCGTTTCGTAGTGTGCCTCGTGGTGTAACCGATAAACTTCGTCTACCACGTTTAAGTCCGGGTTTTCTTGCTAAAGAATATCGTATAGAGCCAATCACACTGCGTCGTTTAATGGGTGGACGTTACGAACGCTATACGCTTATGCCAAGTCGTCTTGCGAGTTTGGTTGCAAATGCGGTCAGCTATTTCTGTTCAACAAGTTCACAATATCCTGCGCCTCGTCACATTCAAGCACCGAGTTGGCTACATACCGATGACATCGAATCATTACAAAAACATTTATATCCTTCAGTCGAACGCCGCTGGCTAGAATCAATTGATCAGAATCATCAAGCGGGTATTGGGCATGATATTTATCTAAAACTGTGGGCGCTCTCCGACCCTTATATTCCTGCCGATTATGTGCTGTTCGATGAAGCGCAAGATGCAGATCCGCTTATGCTCGGTATTTTACTGCGTCAGCGTAATACTCAAGTGATCTATGTCGGTGATGCACATCAACAAATTTATGCATGGCGTGGTGCAGTCAATGCCATGCAACAAATGCCTTTACCCTCGACACGGCTCACGACTTCATTTCGTTTTGGCGAACCGATTGCCGATGTTGCAAATTCACTACTCAGTGCGCTGAATGAAACTGTACCACTCATTGGCAATCCTGATGCAAAATCGAGCGTGGTCAATAAGCCACACACCAAAATGCGTGATGCGATTTTATGTCGTACCAATGCACGTGCAATGGAACTTTTACTTTCAGGTTTAGTTCAGGGTGATAAAGTCAGTTTACAAGCCGACCACGCAAGATTAAACCGTTTCGTTGATGCGGCAAGTATGCTCAAACAAGGCAAGCGTGCAACCGATGTGCCTGAACTTGCTTGGTTTAATTCTTGGCATGATGTCCATGAATACTGCGAAACCAATGATGGTAGTGACATTAAACCGTTAGTAAAATTGGTTGATGATCACGGCACTGAATCGCTGAAAAAAGCCCTTGCGAAAATCACGCCCATTGAACAAGCTGACTATGTCATTTCTACAGCGCATAAAGCAAAAGGTTTAGAGTGGAATCGAGTACATATCGAAGATGATTACCAGTTTAAAATAAATGGCTTAGAACATAAAATCAGTGATGAAGAATTACGATTATTATACGTTGCTTGCACGCGTGCTAAAGTAAGCTTAAATATTCATCATATATACGATCTGATTCAACAACTCAAAATCAGAGCACAAATTAATAATAAAGCGTCTGCCTAATTTTTAGCAGAACAATTCAGTATTCAAAATTTAAAGGTATACCATGAAAATTCATGCCATTCGTCTTAGACATGCCTGCCATTTTTCTGATCTAAAAGTTGAATTAAACCCAGATCAACCTGTGACCCTAATTATTGGTGAACAAGCCTCTGGGAAAACCACCTTACTTAAAAGTATGTTCCATGCCCTGTCATGGTTTCCTGCACGCTTCAAAGATTTACGCAGTCCAGGCATTGTAATGCCTGATCAAGACATTATGTACAAACGTGTGCAATCTAAAATTGAAATTGAAGTCGATATCCCCGTTGAAATTGGTCCACTCAGTGAAAGTACCGATGCCCGTAGCATTAATACTTTTCGTTGCCAGTGGCAACTGTATAAAACCTTAAATGCAGCAGGTGTCGGCATCAGCAAAGTTGAGCTTGAACAGTTGGTCGCAAATTATCTCAAAGCCATTAAACAAGACCCGATGCAAGGTTTACCACTCATTGCGTTTTATCCAACTGAACGCTTTGTCAATGAAATCAGCTTACTCAATAAAAATAATCCACATATATTTCAATCAGCGACTGCTTATGAAGCGGTGCCTTTAGCATTTACAACGTTTAGCCGTTTTTTTGAATGGTTACGAGAAATCAGTGATGTGGAAAATGCACAAACAGCACAAACATTTCAGCAAATTTTAGCAAATCGTAAGCAAAGTAAATTGACATCGACAACTCCTGATACAAGTCTATTGGCAGATGCGCTCTTGCATGCCAGTACACAAATGCACACCCCTGCCTTAACCGCACTCCGTACTACATTACAAACGGTTATTCCTGATATTACTGATCTTTTTATTGAATACCAACCTCGTCTACAATTGATGGTGATCTACAAAGGACAAACCATTCAATTTTTACAACTGTCTAATTCCTTTAAAAATTTAGTGGCGATGCTCGGTGATATTGTCCGTCGCATGTGCCTACTCAATCCACTGAGTCTTTATCCGTGCATAGAAGGTGATGGGATTTTGATGATTGATGAACTGGATGCACAATTGGATGATTCATATAGTTTAGGTGTATTAGAACGCTTACATCATGCCTTTCCCCGTGTGCAAATTATTGCAACGAGTCAGCGCAATGCCCTACTTGAAACCGCAGAACAATATCAATGTTTCTTGCTACAAGATAAAACCATATCACCGATTCAACTCAATGATCAGCAACAACAATTTCAGCAAATCTATGCCGATTTACTCTCAAATCATTCTACTTCTGATCAAAACATAGAGACTGAATCAGCTTTAGAAAATACAGAGATCAATGTATCTGAGCATAATGTAACTGAACTTTTTCAAAAAATTCAAAGCATGAATCCTGATGAAAAACTTATGCTATTGGATTTATTACGAGCAGATCACGATCCTACACCGCATTCACCTTTGAACTAGATCTGATTACTTTTGGCTGATGTATTCAGTATCAGATTATTTTAATTTACATATGCTGACCAATAGCACTTTATACGAAATAAAGGATTATTGATCCAAATCAATATATAAAGCACCAAGTATTTGCATATTTGATCTTTTATTGTTAAATACCTTTATTTCTCACATAGTGAGTTTTGCACTTTAGAATAATCATGCATAAGACTCATCTATATATTGAAACTATCTCGAATACAGTACCGAAACAACGCTTTCCTGATGCATTTATCAACATTACCTTGGTAAAATTGGGCGTATAATGTTTGACATTATGCAAAACCTGACAAAATAAATTGATGTTGTGCCGTTCATGTAATAAGATAAAAAATCAATTTAAATTAGATTTTTCAATCTAATTTGATTTTGCAATCGTTTTATCAGGTTGTGCAATACAGCTTGTTTCTTCAATTTATTTTTAGATTCAGCTTCCAACAGTTTCATCGTTTTGGGGCTTTCTTTGAGTCGCTACAGTTTGTTGGAAGATAAGATTCACTGAGGTTTCGGCCCATTCACGATACTAGGATACACGTGTGTTACCGATTATCATCTTATTACCATTAATCCTAGGCACTGTGCTTGTCTTATGGTTGCAACGCTTTTCACGCGGCATCACTGCATGTGGTGCAATCGCAGTCAGTTTAAGTAGTTTTTTACTGCTCCTGTCACAAGCGAAGCAAGTTTTTAATGGCACAGCTGTTGTCCAAAGTTGGCAATGGTTACCGCAACTCGGCATCAATTTTAGCTTTCGGCTTGATGCGCTCAGTTTAATCTTTGCATTATTGATCAGTGGTATAGGCACGCTGATTTATATTTACGCCTATTATTATCTCGGTTCGAAAAACTCGCTCAGTAAACTGTATGCATTACTCATGCTGTTTATGGCAGCCATGCTCGGCATTTCCTTGTCCAATAACTTGATTATTTTATTGGTTTTTTGGGAATTGACGAGTATTTCATCCTTTCTGTTGGTCGGGTATTGGAGCAATTACGAAGCAGCACAACGTGGCTCTCGTATGGCGCTCACCATTACAGGAATGGGCGGTCTTGCCATGCTCGGTGGCTTCATTTTATTGGGGCAAATTGCTGGTACATACCAAATTGATCAACTCACAACAATGGCGGAGCAAATTCAAAATAGCTCACTCTTTGTTCCTGCTCTATTGTTGATTTTATTGGGTGCATTCACCAAAAGTGCTCAATTTCCATTTCACTTTTGGCTACCCAATGCCATGGCAGCACCGACGCCTGTATCGGCTTATTTACACTCTGCGACCATGGTGAAAGCGGGTATTTTCTTGGTGGCTCGCCTTTTACCGATTTTTGTCGGTTCGGCAGTGTTCCATAATTTAGTGACCACCATTGGTCTACTCACCCTATGTATGGCAGCCTTTTTTGCTATTTTCAAAGAAGATTTAAAAGGCTTATTGGCCTATTCGACCATCAGTCATTTGGGTCTGATCATGTGCCTGTTGGGCATTGGTTCACCTTTAGCTGTTGCTGCTGCTATTTTCCACATCATTAACCACGCAACCTTCAAAGCTGCACTGTTTATGATTGCGGGTATTATTGATCATGAAAGTGGCACACGAGATTTACGCAAACTTAGTGGCTTATGGCAACTCCTCCCATTTACCGCAACATTAACCATGATCACTGCCGCAGCAATGGCAGGCGTTCCACTGACTAACGGTTTCTTATCGAAAGAAATGTTCTTTACCGAACTGTTGGCAAATTTGTCAGGCGCTTATGTGGTGATTGCTGCAATTGTAGCAACTTTGGCAGGTTTATTTGCCGTTGCATACTCAGCTCGTTTGGTACATGGCGTCTTTTTTGATGGTGATGTCGGTAGAGAAGTTCCCAATAAACATGCACATGAACCGCACATTGGCATGCGTGCACCAGCTATTTTTCTTGCGACGTTATGTATTTTAGTCGGTATTCTGCCTGCATTATTGGTTGAACATATTGTCAATGCAGGCACATGTGCAAGTGCCCAACTCCCGACATTTGAAGGTGTACACCTTGCAATTTGGCATGGTTTTAATCTGCCTTTATTGATGAGTGGCATTGCCTTAATTGGTGGCTTACTGTTTTATTTTGCACTTGCCAAAGGTGGCCGTATCCGTGAAATTGACTTTGATCCCGCTTTAGGTGCATTTCAAGGTAAATTGATTTTTGAAAAATTCCTCAAAAATCTTTTACGTATTTCTCAAAAAATCAAACAAAAAACTGAAACAGGTTCATTACAGAACTATCTTTTATTGATTATTGTTTTTAGTATTTTCATGGTGACCTTACCCTTATGGGGACAAGGTTTAACCCTCGGAACACGTGAACTTTCAAGTGCACCATTGACTGCAATTGTCTTATGGTTACTGCTGTTTACTGCATGTTGGATGATGCTGTGGTTCCACCATGAACGCATTAAAGCAGTCTTGATTAGTGGTGCTATTGGCTTAGTCGTCACCATGGTTTTTATTCTACTTTCTGCACCTGATTTGGCACTCACACAAATCACTGTCGATGTCGTAACCACTGTTCTCTTATTGATGAGTTTATCGTTACTTCCTCAGCTGACGCCTTATGAATCGAGTCGTACACGTCGTTGGCGTGATGCGATTATTGCGATTATTGCAGGTTTAGGTATTGGTTGGATTGCATGGCTCATTTTGACCCGTGATCACAACTCTATTTCATGGTTCTTTGTACAACAAGCACTTCCTTTAGGGGGTGGTTCAAATATCGTCAATGTTATTTTGGTTGATTTCCGTGGCTTCGATACCTTTGGCGAAATTACCGTACTCGGTATCGCAGGGATTGGTGCGCTGTGCATGATGGATGGTATGCGAGCACATGGTACAACCATCACTCAAGGTCTTAGCTACCGCTTTAACCCATCACCACTGATGTTCCGTATGACAGCATCATGGGTGCTTCCGATTGCACTTGTCGTCAGTCTGTATATTTTAATGCGTGGGCATAATTATCCAGGTGGTGGCTTTATTGCAGGTCTTATTACTTCTATGGCATTGGTGATTCAATACATCGCTTTAGGGCAAGATAAAACTGAACAATTACTCAATGTAAAATCAGGACGTCTCTATGAAGTTTGGATCGGTCTTGGATTACTCATTGCAGGTTTAACAGGCATTGCTTCATGGTTATGGGCACGACCATTCCTGACAAGTGCACACATTTATGTCAAAACTGATATTTTTGGCAAGTTCCATTTAGCATCTGCTGCAAGCTTCGATCTCGGTGTCTATATCACTGTTGTTGGTGCAACTATGTTACTCATTTCTGTACTCAGCGATGCGCGTAACTCAAGTATGTCCGGTCCGGTCTTTAAGGAGTAATTATGATTAGTTTAGAATTTTTACTCGCTTCCGCCATTGGTTTACTTGTGACAACAGGTGTTTATCTCGTCTTGCGTGCACGTACTTTCCCTGTGGTTTTAGGGCTTGCGATGATTGGCTATGCAGTCAATTTATTCCTTTTTGCGATGGGACGTTTGCAAGAAAATGCACCTGCAATTTTAGTTGAAACTGAAAAAGTGACCGACCCTTTACCTCAAGCACTTGTCCTGACCGCCATTGTAATTGGCTTTGCCACCACTGCATTTATTGTGCAATTGGCACTACGTAGCCGTTACGAGTCAGGTACAGATCATGTCGATTCTAAAGAGGAACCGAATACTTTTGATCCCCGTGAGGATGAGCCTTAATGAATATGTTGATTGATTTTTGGCACACTCACACCCCTATTTTAAGTATTTTGATTCCTGCATTCACAGCCTTTGCCTTAGTGCTGCTTGGTAATCCGGGTGCAGGAACTTTGGCGCAAGATTGGCGACAACCTTGGCGTCGTGGCATCAGTTTAATTTCGGCTGTTTTAGGACTTGCAACAGCGATTAGCTATTTGATGCAAGCCAGCTCAGGGCAAATCTTTATTTACGAACTCAGTGAATGGACTGCACCTTTCGGAATTATTCTTGTATTAGATCAACTCTCGGCATTGATGTTGGTATTGACCTATAGCCTTGCACTGCCGATCCTTTGGTTTGCAAGTAAAGAATGGGATGAACGTGGACGTTACTTCCATGCCATGTGCCATTTCTTACTCATGGGACTCTGTGGTGCATTCCTCACAGGCGATTTATTTAACCTCTTTGTCTTCTTTGAAGTGCTGTTGATGGCATCTTATGTCCTGCTCCTACATGGGCAAGGCAAAGCGCGCTTTCAGCTTGGTATTCATTACGTCACCATCAATCTACTTGCCTCTGCACTCTTCCTGATTGGTTTAGGTATGATCTACGGCAGTGTTGGTAGTCTCAATATGGCAGATGTTGGACGTATTTTACCGACCTTACCCCATGATCAACATCGCCTTGCTACAGCAGGTGGTTTATTACTCTTTGTGGTTTTCGGTATTAAAGCCGCAATGCTTCCTGTCGGCTTTTGGTTACCAAAGACCTATGCTGTAGCAGCAACGCCTGTAGCAGCGCTCTTTACCATTATGACCAAAGTGGGTATTTATGCCATTTTACGGGTCAATGGTACTGTGTTTAATGATGAACTTGGACAAAGTATTTTAAGTCATACTTTATTAATTATTGGTTTAATCACCTCACTTTATGGTGTGATTGGCGCAATTGGAGTCGATCGTTTACGCCGTTTTGTCGGCTTTATGATTTTATCCTCCATTGGAACAATTCTCGTTGCATTCTCCATGATGAATGAAGCGGCATGGAGTGCAGGCTTATATTATCTTGTACACAGCACGATCATTGCAGCATCATTTTATTTGCTGTGTGGATGGATTACCTCGCAACGTGGTGCACTCAAAGATCATCTCAAAATTGCACCAAAAATGAAGCAAGATAAAATTATTGCTGCGAGTTTCTTTCTTATTGCATTGATGATGGCAGGACTTCCACCTTTCAGTGGTTTCTTGGGTAAAGTGCTGATTTTACAAGCAACTGCAAATTTTGCGTATCAAGGTTGGATTATCGGTATTCTTTTATTGGTCAGTTTACTCAGTATTCTTGCCTTTACTCGTGTGGGTTTTATCTTGTTTTGGCGAGCAACCACACCTGAAAACAACCCCAAAGAACAAGCCTATGCCGATTATCAACAGCTACCAAATCACGCACCTATTCGCAATGATTGGACAATCTATGTCTTGCTCAGTAGCTTAATTTTATATGTCGCTTGTGCAGCACCAATTTTAAAATATACTGAACAAACTGCACATCAAATTACGCAAGCACGTCAGTATCAACAGCTCATTTTAAAATCTGACGAGCATCAAAATGTTATCAGTGCTCAACCGTTTGATCCAAAATATATTCCTGAAACCAAAGATGGCGGTGAAGTTACCGATCCAAATGCTCACTATATTCCCTACAGTATTTCAAAAAATACGCTGAATGGTGAACATATTTCAGAGTACAAGCAGCAACAAATTCAGCAACAGCAAGCTGAACAACGCAAAAATAATGACCAACCACAACTCAAGCCGATGGAGCCGTAAATGAAACAAAAACTTTCTTTCATTGATCGCGTCCTCCCTCATCCATTTGTGTCGGTATTGGTTGGTCTATCTTGGTTGATGCTTGGGCATAGCTCTGAAGCCTTTGATATTTTTATGGCAATTATGCTCGGTTTAATTATTCCAAAAATCGTGCAGCCCTTTATTGTTCGCACACCCAATATTCATTGGCAGCCTGCCATTCGACTCATTTTTGTTGTGCTTTGGGACATCATTGTGTCCAATATTCGTGTGGCAAAACAGGTGCTTGGTCCTACGAAAAACCTACATCCAAAATGGTTTCGTGTGCCTTTAGACACCGATCATGAGCATGTTAATGCACTTCTTGCGATGATCATTACCACCACGCCGGGAACCGTCAGCGCAGGTATTGATCAGGAACGTGGTGACATTTTAGTGCATGCACTCAGTTGTGATGATATTGATGCTGAAATTGAAGCCATTAAAGTTCGCTATGAACTCCCATTGATCGAAATTTTTAACGTCGAGGAAGGAGAACCATCATGATATTTCTACCTTACGTACTGGGTGTCTGCGTGATTATCATCACCATTTCCATGTTTCTCTGCCTCATTCGCCTTGTAATGGGTCCTTCAATTGTGGATCGTTTGCTTGCACTTGACACTCTGTTTTTAAATGCTACGTGCTTGGTAATTATTCTTGGAATTTATTGGACGAGTACCAATATGTTTGAAGGTGCATTATTGGTGGCAATGCTTGGTTTTGTATCGACCGCAGCATTAGCACGTTATTTCACTACGGGTCATGTCGTTGACTAATCAGAAATAAATGGAGAACTTTATGCAACTTGCTATGGAAATTATCGTTTCATTTTTTCTGATTATAGGTTCATTTTTCACCTTAGTCGGTGGTATCGGCATGGTCAAACTTCCCGATCTATTCATGCGCTTGCATGCACCGACCAAAGCCAGTACTTTGGGACTGGGAAGTTTTCTGATTGCAGGAATGCTTTATTCGGCTTATAACAGCCGTTTTGGTTTTGCAGAATTACTTATTACCCTACTCGCTTTTATTACCGCGCCTGTATCTGCCAACTTAATTGCACAAGCAGCAATTCATTTACGTTTACGCTCAACTTCAGGTGATGTACCCGAAACACTAGACCGAGCATTACCATGGCAACGTCAAAAAAATGTAAAGCAATTTAAAGATAAATTTTAATTTTTGGATGAGTATTTAAAATATCTACGCAGTAAAAAGCCCAATTTATACATTGGGCTTTTTTATTTCATAGCAAGACTTAAAAGTGAGTTTTAAAATGAAATTAATAACATAAAATTAACTGTACAGCGGTAGATGAACTTCCTCTTGAAAACTCTCCATACCATAATCATCGGCAAATTTTGACTTCCAATGTGCTACGATTTCAGTGTAATCAATTTCATTAGGATGAAAATCTGCTTTGAAATAAGATAGATACTCTGGGATCAAAGAAATTAACATTTTAGAAATCAAATATACACCAAAAATATTTTGCGATACTTTTGGCACGCTTTTACGCCAATCTTGCATAAACAAACGAGTTGCAGAATAAAACGTTAAACTTGCAAAACCTGTCGTCACATTACGCATCACCGAACGACGTACTTTATCATCTTTATACAATGTTTGATAAACATCAAAAGCTACAGCACGATGCTCAACTTCTTCAATCGCATGCCAAACCCAAAGTTTGATTGCATCATCATCAAGCGTACTCAGCACTTCAGGATGACGAAGAATATAGCCCCCGAGCAGTGCGGTAAAATGTTCAAATGCTGCAGTTACTGCAAGTTGGTACTTTGGAGGTACACTTTTAATCAGTGCATCACGACGTCCTAACCATGCCTGAAAACTATCCAAATTATAATCATCACGACGCCATGCATCATTAAATTCAGCATGTGCTTTGGAATGCATCGCCTCTTGACCAATAAAAGCAGCAATTTCTGCTTGTAACTTTTCATCAGTAATTTTGTCACGCACATTACGTACACTGTGTACAAAAAATTGTTCACCGATTGGAAACGTTGATGATAGTGCTGTGAGCAGATGCGACATCACAGGAGAATTCGCAAAAAAATGTCGTCTAATATTTTTTGGGTTAAAGCTTGGTTTACGGACTTTAATACCAATAGCCTTAGGACGATTTAAATATGATTTTTTTTCTTCCGTCACTATAACTGCTGACATAATGGTCATCCTACATTTGTCTGAAATTTAAACTATATTGGCACATCCTATTTTTTTGTATATTGCGAAATACATCACGAATTGGCAAAAATGCTCATTGCGTCATTTCAGCCAAAGTCACAAGTTTAAAGACAAATTAAAATTTTAAATATTTTTGTTTATTTTCAATAATATATGGTTTTTTAAATACAATATTAATAACGTAACAATATGTCACTTTTTAATGATTTTCCAGATAAAACAAAGCCTGCAAAAATACAGGCTTTGAGATAATAATTTGAATTTTTAATGTTCACTCAAGAACAAATATTAAATATCTAAATAATCCAAGATACCTTCAGCAGCTTCACGACCTTCCCAGATTGCAGTCACAACAAGATCCGAACCACGCACCATATCACCACCCGCAAAAATTTTCGGGTTCGATGTTTGAAATTTATACTGTTGTTTTTCAGCGGCAAGTACACGACCTGAACCGTCTAAACCAATATTTACATCGGTAAACCAATCGGCAGGAGAAGTACGGAAACCAAATGCCAATAATACTGAATCTGCAGGTAAAATTTCTTCAGAACCCGGAATCGGTTCAGGGCTACGCCGACCACGAATATCGGGCTGACTCAATTGCGTTGTCACAAACTTAACGCCTGTCACCTTGCCATTTTCACCCACAATTTCAATTGGCTGACGGTTAAACTGAAATTCAACGCCTTCTTCACGTGCATTTTTTACTTCACGACGTGAACCCGGCATATTTTCTTCATCACGGCGGTAAGCACATGTTACAGACTCAGCACCCTGACGGATTGAAGTACGGTTACAGTCCATTGCAGTATCACCACCGCCAAGGACAATCACCTTTTTACCTTCAACACTAATGTATTCTGCTGGGTCTTTTTCCCAACCTTGTGTACGATTGACATTAGCGATTAAGAAATCCAACGCATCGACTACGCCATCAAGGTCTTCTCCTGCAAAACCGCCTTTCATGTAGGTATAAGTTCCCATACCCATGAACACAGCATCATAATCTGCTAGAAGCTGATCAATGGTGACATCTGTACCAATTTCAGTATTCAAACGGAATTCAACGCCCATACCTGTGAAAATTTCACGGCGGCGTTTCATCACATCTTTTTCCATTTTGAATTCAGGAATACCAAAAGTCAGCAAACCACCAATTTCAGGACGCTTATCAAATACAACGGGCTTCACACCATTACGCACAAGAATATCGGCACAACCTAAACCTGCAGGTCCTGCACCAATGATCGCCACTTTTTTGTCTGTCCATTTCACATTGGACATATCTGGGCGCCAGCCCAAAGCAAAGGCTGTATCATTAATATATTTTTCAGCATTACCAATGGTGACTGCACCAAAACCATCATTTAGGGTACAAGCACCTTCACATAAGCGATCTTGTGGGCACACACGACCACACACTTCAGGCAAAGTATTGGTTTGATGGCACAGTTCCGCCGCTTGGAAAATACGACCTTCAGCAATCAGCTTTAACCAGTTTGGAATGTAGTTATGTACTGGACATTTCCACTCACAATACGGGTTACCACAACCTAAACAACGGTGGGTCTGATTTGCTGCCACTTCCGCTGTAAAAGGTTTATAAATTTCCACAAACTCTGCTTTGCGGACATCAATATCTTTTTTTTCTGGATCTTGGCGTGCTACATCCAAAAATTGAAAGTCATTATTCAGGCGTTCAGCCATGTCTCTCTCCGTGGGTTGGATATGGATAACTTCATATACCTGTGTATATCTGCAAAGTTACCCACACCTACCTAAAATATGAGTAGTGGAATTATTGTGGATCGGCTTGAGTTGTTTTCAAAAGCGTTTGTAAATTAGCTGCTTTTGGTTTCACCAGCCAGAATTTACGACTATAGAAATCAAACTCATTACGGATCTTATACGCCCAAGCACTACCTGTTTCTGCAATATGTTCATCTAAAATACGAAGTAAGAACTCTTTATGTTCTTCCATCGGCTCTGTTGAAATACGGTTCAATTCAATGAGTTCGTGATTATAGTAATCTACAAAGTCATTATCTAAGTCAAGTACATAAGCAAAACCGCCTGTCATACCTGCACCAAAGTTATGCCCAACTTTACCAAGTACAGTCACAATACCGCCTGTCATGTATTCACAACAATGGTCGCCTGCGCCTTCAATCACCGCAAATGCACCCGAGTTACGCACTGCAAAACGCTCGCCTGCCGTACCTGCTGCAAACAATTTACCGCCTGTTGCACCGTAAAGACAAGTATTACCAATGATTGCTGTTTCTTGCGTTTGGAATGGTGAACCTTTTGGTGGGAAGATCGACACACGACCACCCGCCATACCTTTACCCACATAGTCATTCGCATCGCCTTCAAGGCTAATATGCAAACCACCTGCGTTCCAAACACCCAAAGACTGTCCTGCTGTGCCTTTTAGGTTCATTTTTACAGGATGCGCTTCCATACTCAAGTTGCCATAACGTTTTGCAATTTCACCCGAAATACGTGCACCAATTGAACGGTCACAGTTTACAGTTGTGAAGTGATATTCACCACCTGTACCCGCTTCAATTGCAGAAAGCATCTCTGCAACCATTTTCTCAGCCAAGATACCTTTATCGAATGGTGCATTGCCTTGAACTTCGCAATATTGCGCTTTGCCGTCCGCAGATGGGTGTGAGGTTAACAATGCACTCAAATCGATGTTGGCATGTTTCTCAGTTTCACCCGGCAACATTTCAAGCAGATCAGTACGACCAATCAAATCTTTCAATGATGCAACACCCAATGCTGCCAACCATTCACGCGTTTCTTCTGCAATAAAGTGGAAGAAGTTAATCAGCATTTCAGGTTCACCAATATAGTGTTCCTGACGCAAATGATCTTGTTGCGTTGCAACACCCGTCGCACAGTTGTTCAAGTGGCAAATACGCAAGTATTTACAACCTAAAGCGATCATTGGTGTCGAACCAAAACCGAAGCTTTCCGCACCCAAAATGGCCGCTTTAACAACGTCTAGACCAGTTTTTAAACCACCATCGGTTTGTACACGTACTTTGCCACGAAGGTCATTCACACGAAGTGCTTGATGCGCTTCTGCAAGACCCAATTCCCAAGGTGAACCCGCATGATGAATTGAAGATAATGGTGATGCTGCTGTACCACCGTCATAACCTGAAATGGTAATGAAGTCGGCATAGGCTTTCGCAACACCAGCCGCAATTGTACCTACGCCCGGTTCTGAAACCAATTTTACAGAAACCATCGCATCAGGATTGACTTGCTTCAAGTCAAAGATCAATTGTGATAAATCTTCGATTGAGTAAATATCATGGTGCGGTGGTGGTGAAATCAAGGTCACACCCGGTACTGAATAACGTAAACGTGCAATTAAGCCATTCACTTTACCACCCGGTAACTGACCACCTTCACCCGGTTTTGCACCTTGCGCCACTTTAATCTGTAAAACTTCCGCAGATCTTAAGTATGCAGGCGTTACACCAAAGCGACCTGATGCAATTTGTTTAATTTTCGAGTTACGAATTGTGCCGTAACGTGCAGGGTCTTCACCGCCCTCACCTGAGTTTGAACGACCACCGATGGTGTTCATGGCAATTGCAATCGCTTCATGTGCTTCAGGCGACAACGCGCCTAATGACATACCCGCAGAGTCAAAACGTGGCAGAATTTCTGAAACCGCTTCAACAGCCTCTAAGGGAATTGGATTGTCAGTTTTGAGTTTCAATAAGTCGCGAATCGTAGCAATTGGACGCGTATTGACGAGTTCTGCGTATTCTTTGAAGTCCGCATAATTACCAGAACGAACCGATTTGTGTAATGCATTGATTACATCAGGGTTGAATGCATGGTATTCCTTGTCGAATACGAATTTTAGTAAACCACCTTGTTCAATTGGCTTACGTGCTTTCCACGCCAAATCTGCCAATTTTTTCAAATCGTTTTCAAGGTCTATAAATGTTGCACCTTTAATACGGCTTGGTACACCTGTGAAGCATTTTGCAACCACTTCCTCAGACAAACCAACAGCTTCGAAAAGCTGACCGCCACGATATGATGCAACGGTTGAAATCCCCATTTTAGAGAGTACTTTCAACAAGCCTTTATCAATTCCTTTACGGAAATTTGCTTGCGCATGAATCGGATCACCCAACAACTCACCTTTGGCAATCAAATCATTGATCACATCATACGCAAGGTATGGATAAATCGCTGTTGCACCAAAACCTAAAATCACAGCAAATTGATGTGCATCACGCGCTAAAGCTGTTTCAACAATGATGTTCGCATCAGTACGCAAACCAGCACCCATCAAGTGATGGTGAATTGCACCTGTCACCATTGCCGCATTTGCTGGCAAATAACCTTGACGAATTTTACGATCTGAAATGACAAGTAATGTTTTGCCATCACGAATCGCTTGAGCAGCTTCCTCACAAATACGTGCAATTGCAGCTTCAAGACCTTCAGTTTCCACATAGTTTAAATCGATATCGGCAATTTCATAACCTTTACGACCCAATGTACGAATTTGGTGCATTTTAGAATTTGAAAGTACAGGGCTTGAAATAATTAAACGGTCTGCATGTTCTGGACTTTGTTCAAAAACATTTTGCTCACGGCCAAAACACGTTTCCAATGACATCACAATCGATTCACGCAATGGATCAATCGGAGGATTGGTCACTTGGGCAAATTGCTGACGGAAATAATCACTCACATGGCGAACTTGACGTGACAACACCGCCATTGGCGTATCATCACCCATTGAACCGACAGCTTCTTGACCGCTTTCTGCGATTGGGCGAAGCAATTGATCACGTTCTTCGAAAGTTACCAAGAACATTTTTTGTGCAGCTTTTAAGTCATCACCTTTTAAGCCTTGATCACATAAGTATTCTTCAAGCTCTGGGCTACCTTGAACACGTACAGAATTTTCACGTAACCATTGGCGATATGGACGCATTTTTTTCAAATGGTTGCTGACATCCTTAGTATCGAGCATTTTGCCTGTATGCGTATCGATCACCAAGATTTGACCTGGACCAACACGACCTTTCGAGATCACATCCTCAGGCTTATAACCCCACACACCAATTTCTGATGCAAGTGTGATGTAACCATTTTTAGTAATGACCCAACGTGCAGGACGTAAACCATTACGATCGAGCATACAAATGGCATGACGACCATCTTGAATCACTAGACCTGCAGGACCATCCCATGCTTCCATATGCTTAGAATTGAACTCATAGAATGCACGTAAATCGGCATCTAATGTTTCAACGTTTTGCCAAGCAGGTGGAATCAGCATACGAAGTGCACGAAACAAGTCCATACCACCACCGACTAAGATTTCAAGCATGTTATCCATACTTGAAGAATCTGAGCCTGTACGGTTAACGATTGGATCTAGATCAGTAAGACCTGGTAATAATGGATTTTCAAATTTTGGGGTACGTGCCACAGCCCAGTTACGGTTCGCTGTAATGGTGTTAATTTCACCATTGTGCGCCAAATAACGGAACGGTTGAGCCAACGGCCAACGTGGCAATGTATTGGTCGAAAAACGTTGATGGAATACTACAATGTGCGATTCTAAACGTGGATCAGATAAATCAGTGTAAAAGTCTGCAATTGCCTCAGGCAACATCAAGCCTTTATAGCTAATAACAGTTGAACACAGCGTAGTCACATAAAATGATGAATCTTGTGTTAACTTTTGCTCTGCACGACGACGTGCCATAAACAATTTACGGTTAAATTCAGCCTCATCCACACCCATTGGGCAGTTGACAATAATCTGTTCAAATGCAGGCATAGACTGTAAGGCTATACGCCCCAAAATATCGACATTGGTCGGAATCACACGCCATGCAATGACACGGCAGCCTTCATCTTCAATTTCTTTGGTTAATACTTGTTTTGCGTGGGCTGCAACTGCAGGATCAAGACTTAAAAATACGCTACCGACTGCAAATACTTCACTCAGTGTAATATCACTTAAACGTTTAGCTTCTTCACGGAAAAATTGCTTTGGCATTGCCAAAAGTAAACCACAACCATCGCCTGTCTTGCCATCTGCGGCAATACCACCACGGTGGGTCATACAACTTAAACTATGAATTGCGGTCTTGACTAAGTCATGGCTTGCATCACCCTGCATATGGGCGATTAAACCGAAACCACAGTTATCTTTAAACTCATCAGGTTGATATAAACCTTGAGCGGGAGCTACAGAATTAGGCGATGGCATGTGCATAGCGTACCCTTCTTTTAAACATGGGCCCTGTCGGGCAAAAACAAACGAATTATAACTTTGCGATTTTTATAGAGCACAGCAATTGGGCTGACATCAGTCATTTTAACGTCATTGCATAACTCACGACTTCATGCTTTTGTAACAAACCTTTTATATGGTTTTGCACTTTTTTAAAGCAAGATAGTGAATTTAAATCGCACACTAATTGGATCGTTTCGCGCCAAAACAGGGACAATTAACTCAATTAGTGCACCAATAATGCAAAATATATGCCAGTTATTATAAAAACTCACTAAAGCCCTAAAATACACTTTCTTTTAATTACAATTTTAAATATTGCTCTATTTTAATTCTATGAAATGCACTATTTATGTGCAATAAATATTGCAAAATAATAATTCGCTCTATTTTAGAACTTTTTAGTTAAATGGATCACTGATTTCTTGTGCCCCTGCTTTTTTCTCTACAGGTATTTGTTCTTTTGGCTTGGATTTAGACGGTTCAACTGCTGAATGTGACTGCTCAACACCAATCACATTACCACTTTGATCTTTACGTGTAATTGTTGTTTTAGTCGTTGCCGTAACTGCTGTTGATCCAGAAGATGCGATTGCAGGCTTAGGTTGAGCAATCAATGTTTCGTCAATAATCGGAATAGGTGCAGATTTTAGCTTCACTTCATACAGTTTATTACTACCTTGCAACTCTTCTGTTCCTAAATCATTGACAAAGTCTGCATATTCACTCAGCTTAATCACTTTAGGTTTCACCGATGCAGGTAAACCCAATTGTAGCTGATTCAATTGCGTATTGGCTTCAGCTTCGGTTTTAAATACGCCATAATTGGCAGCATATTGTTCAGCTTGATGATCACCACTTAAACGAAAATAGAAAAAATTCTTTTTATCTGGTTGTTTACGAATAAAGCCTGAAATCACATCTTCTTCATTTGCTTTAAAAAGTGCGATACTAAAGTTTTTCTTATTGTCTTGAATAAATTTTGTACCACGAAATTCAGCAGTATGATCGCCCGATACAACCACACGTGTCGTCATTTCAAGTGGGCGCACTTCGTCTTGCAGACTACCCAAATGTGTACTTGCCGCCACTTTTTCTGGCTGAATTTGTACTTGAGTCTCTTCAATAGGACTATCCATCTCTACCAAATGATCTGTATCTGTTGCAACCCAAAAAATAAAGGCAATCAACAGACAAGCTAAACCACTGATCAGCCAAATATACTGCCGAATGCTTTCCCAGTGAATACGCTTTGCTGCCATGTGAATGCCTTAATTTTTTCAGTGTTGATTTGCAAGAATCGCTTGCTTCATCTGCTCTACATCAAACTCACGCGTAATGATTGCCTGCCCCAATTGCTTCATTAAAACTAAGCGCAACTGACCATCAAGCACTTTTTTATCATGTGCCATATATGCAAGGAATTCATCTAGCGGAATCTGCGGACATGCTACAGGTAAATGCGCACGTTGAATGATATTTTTTGTACGCTCTAGATCAGTTTGACTGATCCAACCCATACGATAAGACAAATCTGCCGCCATCACCATACCTGTTGCGACGGCTTCGCCATGTAACCACACGCCATAACCCAAGTAAGATTCAATTGCATGACCAAAGGTGTGCCCTAGATTAAGTAAAGCACGTTCACCCTGTTCTTTTTCATCATTTGCAACAATACGAGCTTTATGCGCACATGAACGATAAACCGCTTCAGCGAGCAAATCTGCATCACGTCCAACCAACGCATCCATATGCGTTTCAAGCCAAGCAAGAAATTCAATATCGCCAAGCAGTGCATATTTAATCACTTCTGCCAAACCTGCAGAAAGCTCACGATCAGGCAAAGTGCTTAACTGTGCCATATCAGCAAGAACCACTTGTGGTTGCTGAAAAGCACCAATCATATTTTTACCGAGCGGATGATTAATCCCTGTTTTCCCGCCCACACTCGAATCGACTTGAGAAAGTAAGGTTGTCGGTACTTGAATAAAATACACACCACGTTGAAAACATGCCGATGCAAAGCCCGCCATATCACCAATCACTCCACCACCTAAAGCCAATACAGTACAATCACGGTTAAAACCCGCTTCAAGTAACGCATCAAAAATTAAATTCAGATGTTGGCTATCTTTATATTTTTCACCATCAGGTAAAATACAAGTTTTAACTGTTTTACCCAATTGTTCAATCGCAGACAAATAGTGTGCCAAATACAGCGGCTCAACGGTCGTATTACTCACAATCATCACTTGTTTGCCATGAATATATGGCTCAAGAAGTTGTTGCGGATCTAACTGACTACCAATGAAAATTGGATAACGGCGTTCGCCAAGTTCAACATATAACGTTTGCATGATGTACTAAACCACTAAATAGTATTGGTCAATTCTTTAGAAATAATCAGCTGAAGAATACTTTGTGCCAAATCACGAGCTGCCCCTTGATTGGTTTCAATAATATAATGCGCAACTTCTCGATAAAATGGATCTCTAAGCCTTAATAAGTCTTTTAATTTTTGCTCAGGATTTTCGACTTGCAATAATGGTCTATTTTTATCACGGTAGGTACGCTGTAATTGAAGCTCTACAGGCGTATAAAGATAAATAACGATGCCTCGTTGATGCAGATATTCACGGTTTTGGGGCTGTGTTACAACACCACCACCCGTTGCAACAACCAAGTGATTTTTCAATGTCAGCTCATCAATGACTGCTGTTTCTCTAAACCGAAAACCCGGTTCACCCTCTTTTTCAAATATCCATGGGATGGTCGCCCCAGTTTTACGTTCAATTTCATGATCACTGTCTAAAAACTCGCGATCAAGTAAATCTGCCAAATGACGACCAACGGTAGTTTTTCCTGCCCCCATGGGCCCTACCAAATAGATATTCGGTAGGGTGTTAAACTCTTTGCTTGGCAAGGAGTCACCTATTGAATTGCTTTCATTGAAAGTATATTAATGATTTCTGGTTTGACTGTCATTAACAATTCTTGGTGTAACAAAGATTAATAGCTCACGCTTACTCTCTGTTTTTGCATCCTTACGGAACAAACGACCTACATAAGGAATATCACCAAAGAATGGCACTTTAGTTTGTGATTTAGAGTTTTGCTGTTCAAAAATACCACCGAGAACCACTGTTTCACCATTATCGACAAGCACATTGGTACTAATTTCATTTTTATTCAAAATGATTTCACCATTCGGTGCTGTCCCTGCTGGAGAATCACTTGTGATTAGCAAGTCCATCTGAACCTTACCATCGGGTGTAATACTCGGCGTCACATCTAAACTGAGCAATGCATCTTTAAATTCAGTTGTCGCTGTTGCAGCTCCACCTGCTGTTGAGGTTGTTTGGTACGGAATTTGTTGACCTGATGACACTTTGGCTTTCTGCTTGTCTGCAGTTAAGACTTTTGGTGTAGAGATAACTTCACCATAACCATCTGCTTGTAGTGCAGACAACTCAAGATCCAACATAAAGTCCGACATACTAATCAAACCAAATGCAATTTTACTTGCACCCGCACCTGTTACACCTAAATCTACATTTAAGTTATCTGGACGTGTAATGGTATATTTACCATCATCATCAGGTGTTTTTAAGTCCCAAAGTGTCGTGTCACTGCCACCAACGAGTAAATCATTATTTCTAGTGACACCCTGAGATAGAATCCCCCACTTCACACCCATTTCTTTGGTAAAGTCTGTCGTTGCACGTACAATTCGTGCTTCCACCATCACTTGCTTAACAGACACATCTAGCAAATCAATCATTTTACGAATTTGATCAATTTTTTGTGCTGTATCATTAATAATCAATGTGTTGGTTCGTGGATCAATTGAAATGGTACCACGAGGACTCAACAGTGAGCCTACGCTACCTCCAAGTGCTTCAGTTTGGGCACCACCTGAGCTTGAATTATTAGAAGTACCTGAATTCTTACCTTGGGTAATCATTTTTTCAATATCAACAGCTTTTGCATAATTTAACTGTAAATATTCAGTTTGCAAGGGCGCAAGTTTCACACTTTGTGCAATCGCTTTTGCTTCATCTTCTTCCGCTTTGATCAACTCGGTTACAGGTGCAATCCAAATCACACTCCCATTACGACGTTTATCTAAATTTTTCGTTTTGAGAATAATATCGAGTGCTTGATCCCAAGGCACATCCTTCAAACGTAAAGTAATATTGCCTTGTACTGTATCTGCAGCAACCATATTGATTCCCGTAAAGTCCGCAAGCAACTGTAGAACTCGACGAACTTCAATATCTTGGAAATCTAGAGAGATTTTTTTACCTGTATAATTATTTGCAGACTGTAAACTTTGTGGGCCTTTTTTCTCTTCAGGACGCTTTAAACTTATAGTCAGTTTATTTTCTGCCTGATAAGCCATGTACTCATAACTGCCTGATGATTGAATAGTAATCACACCATTTGCACCATCGTTATAAGCATCAATCACAGAAACTGGGGTTGCAAAATCATTCACATTCAGGCGGCGAATCAAATGTGCTGGAATACGATTTCCTAACAAGCGAACGACAACTTTACTACCTTGCTGTTGTACATCAACTGGAGTATTTGCACCCAATAAACTAATACCAACCTGTCCTTCACCCGCTTTTCCACGTTGAAAACCTATATCAGAAATACCTTGCTGCTGTGAAACAGCACCTGCTCCAAGTTCAGGTAAGGCTGCATTTCCCGTTTGTGCTGAGTTATTCACCTTGAGAATAAAAGTATTGCCTTCTACGCGTGTCGTGAATGCACTTTTGTTATTGAGATTTACTGTTAGTCGTGAACGCTTTTCATCTGAAGTGACATCAACAGAGCTTGCCTCATTGGTCGCAACAGCTACCGTTGTTTGGTCTAAAGTTTGCTTGGCATCATTAAAATCTAGAACCAAACGAGATGGATTTTCTAATTCATAAGCTTGTGGCTGTGGTGGCAACCCATTGAACATTACACGAATTTCAGTCCCCTGACCTGGAACTTGCATCGGCACCACATTAGTCATGGTGATCTGTGCAGATGAAACCTGCATAATTGCCATCGATACCGCCGCCATTGAAAACTGACGAAGACTGCTGTTCATAAATGTGCCATCCCCAACGAATAAATTTTTTACACTATTTTTCATTTTTATTCCTTAATCTAATCTCAATCCGCAGGCCCAAGAAGTACAAGGCTTCGCGGTCTTTCGATATAACCTTCCCTGCCATCTGGTACAATCTCAAGTAAATCAATACGTGTTGGCGTAATATCAACCACACGTCCTTGATTCATCCCCATATAACTACCACGTTGCACACGTTCAACTTCGCCATCTGGCGTTTGAATCAATGCAATAATCTGACCTGTTATAGCTAAACTCGAACTTAGAGCTACATTATCCTTAGATCAAAACAATAAATATCAATGTTTTAATTATTCAAATAATGTAGCCTAAAACTTTGATCTAGCTATACACCCTTCATACTACCTTTCATATTGAGTGATTCAATTGCATAGCTTTCAAGAGGCTGAGATGGGCGTGAGAAGTTTGGATAAACTCGCTTACCAGACATGACTTTCAACTCATTGGCAAGTGAGCTTGGTAAAACTGGGCTTCTTAGTTGCTGAGCTGAGTAGTTAAAACTTGCAATCGGTTCAAAAACAGGCGCAGGTTCAATTGGTAAGGCTTGTTGACTACGAATATCAGCCATCGCTTGATTCACAGCATCCATACGTGAATCACAGCCTGATAAAATCAATCCCATCATAAGACCACAGGCAATTTTAATCGTTTTCATTATTGTTGCCCTCCTGGCTGACCCGCAGGTGCTTGACTAGACGCCGCATTATCATCCGTACCAATATAACGGTAGGTCTTTGCATTCAACGTATAATCAACCAATGGAATATCTGATTTTTTATCGGATGGTGGTGCTGCTGTCACAGTGAAATCATGCATGGTCACAATACGTGGTAATGCAGCAATGCTACTCACAAAGTTACCAAATGAGTGGTAATCACCTGTCGCTTGAATTGAAATAGGTTGCTCAATAAAGAACTCTTGTTTCACTTCATTTTCAAGACGAATAATTTTAAATTTAAGCCCTGAACCTACCCCTGCAACGTTAATGTCTTCAACCAAACCTGGGATTTCTGTTTCTTTTGGCAATTGTTGCAATTGTTGCGTAAAATTGGCTTCCATTTGCTGTAACTGCGTTTGATATTGCTGTAAGTTACGTAATTTAGAGTCTTTTTCCTTAAATTCATTCAGCAATGTTTGTTCCTGATTACGTGCCCCATCAATTGCATCGAGTTTCGATTTAATTGCCAAGAAATAACCTAAAGCACAAACAACAAAGAATAAAAAGATCCAACATGTAATTTTAACTGACCATGGCCAACTGCCAAAGTTATTCATATCCAGTGTATTAAATTGTTGAAAAAACTTTTCAACACTCATTTTTTTCTTTTTCGGTGCATCTTTTTCCAAAGACACGTCATTTAATTCATCACGACTCATTTTGCACCTCCTGCATTCGCTGTCGTTGCAACCGCAGCACTTGCACCTTGAGCATCGGCATCAACTTGTATCGCAGCTTCACCCAAATCAGCAGTCACAACAAAACTTCCATAAGTTTCTTCAACTCGTGGAACAATCGAACTTGTGTCTTTATTTTTATTTTCTTCTGCAGCTAAGAATGAATTCATAAACGCATTTCTAAACCATGGTGATACTTCCATACCACGAAGGAGTTCAGCCACTGTATTTGGACTTTCTGCACGCCCTTCAATGGTAAACTTATCACCTGTACGATTAAATTTGGTGATGTACATGTTTGATGGTACAACACGAACCAATTCATCAATAATATGAACTGTCACTGGACGTTGACTTTCAAGTCCTTGAATCAGTTTCATACGTTCAATAATGGCATTGCGGCGCTCTTGCAAACCATCTAATGTTTTTAATTGGCTATCTAGTGTTTGATTGGTACTGGTAATCAGTTGATTTGCTTGTTCTTGATCGCTTAGTTTGTGATCAAAGTACAGCCAAGCCAACATCACCGCAACTAACCCTAAAATTGCCACCCCAACGCACATTGCAATAAATTGTTTCTTACGCTGTTCTCTCAGCTCATCACGCCAAGGGAGTAAGTTAATCTTTGCCATTAATCAAAACTCCTCAATGCCAAACCACATGCAACCATTAATGATGGTGCATCATTTTCTATTTTTTTAAGATCGATCTGTGGGGAGAATCCCATCTGTAAAAATGGATTTGCAACCGTGACTCGATAACCTAATTTTTGTTGTAATAATTTAGATAAGCCCGGTATATTCGCATTGCCCCCTGCAAGTAAAATATGATCAATCTCACTAAATTGAGAAGATGAAAAAAAGAATTGCAATGAACGTGCTGCTTGCTGAACAACAGCCTCTAAAAATGGATTCAATACTTCAGTTTCATAATCATCAGGTAAGGTACGATCTTTTTTCGCACGACCTGCTTCGTCATATGACAAACCATAACGGTTTTGTACATCTTGAGTCAGCTGTTTCCCCCCAAAAACTTGCTCACGCGTATAGATAATTTTACCATTTTGCATCACAGACAGTGTCGTCATGGTATGACCGATATCAAGAATCCCCACCATATTGACGCCGATTGGTAACGTATCCGAAAACACTTCAAATGCACGTTCAAGCGCATAATTTTCAACATCGGCAATTTTAGGTGTTAAGCCTGCAATTTCGAGCACTTCTAAACGAGTATCGATATTTTCGGTACGTGTTGCCACCAAAAGCACATTGACCCGATTTGGGTTAGCAAGGCGATCTGGTAGGACCTCAAAATCAAGACTCACTTCGTCCAACGGAAAAGGAATGTATTGCTCCGCATCCATACGAATTTGAATTTCACGTTCTTCATCATTCATATCTGCATCCATTTCAATGACTTTATTAATCACCATTGATGTGGGTACAGCAAGCGCAACATTCTGTGAATGTGGATTTGCAAGATTGACTGCGCGCTCTATCGCATCTGCAACAGATTCAGGATTTAGAATGCTTTTTTCAACAACACTCCCTTCCTGTAATGGGCTCAATCCATAGCTTTCAACCCAATAACGACCGTTTTTAACAGAGAGTTCCAATATCTTTACAGAAGTAGAACTAATATCTACTCCTGCTAACCCCTTATTTGGCTTACGATATAGTCTAAGCACGATACAATTCCTATTATTTTTTTATCCCCAACTACATACAAACTAAAATACAGCTGGTCTTAATTTTTAACAGATACAATATCTCATCTAACAATTCGCCAAATGAAAAGCTATACTGACCGTCAATTAGTTTGCCATTAGCTCTTATTAAAACTTACTTGTTATGAAAAAGCTATCTCGATTAGGTCATATTCACCCATTTTTTTTGCTAATTATTAGTGTTTTAATTGCAATTCCAATGGGTTTTTACGGCATGTACCTTTACATTGCCCCGTCATTACCTGAAATGAGCTCATTAAAAAAAGCTCCTTTATTGAAGCCATTACAGGTGTATACCGCCGATAATGAGCTAATTGCAGAGTATGGTGGCAAACTTTCGGTACCTGTTGAATATAAACAAATTCCACCAAAATTCATTTATGCATTTTTGGCGGCAGAAGATTCATCTTTTTTTGAACACAGCGGGATCAGCTTTAAAGGTCTAGGTCGTGCTGTCAGTGAAAGTGTAACCGGTTCAAATGTTCAAACGGGTGGTTCAACCATTACCATGCAGGTGGCGAAAAATTACTATTTATCCCCTGAAAGAACACTAAAACGTAAACTGACTGAAGTTTTTCTTGCTCGAAAAATAGAACAAAATTTAAGTAAGGAAGATATTTTATCTTTATATGTAAATAAAATTTTCTTAGGTAAAAATGCTTACGGTATTGCTGCCGCTGCAAAAATTTATTACGACAAAAATCTTGATCAGCTCAGTATTGCCCAAATGGCGATGATTGCAGGCTTACCCAAAGCACCATCAAAATATAATCCAGTTGCCAATCCTGAACGCGCTTTAGAACGCCGCAATTGGATTCTTGGACGTATGCTTCAACTCGGTTATCTCAATCAAGCCGAGTATAATAAAGCCGTTGCTGAACCAATTAGCTTGAATATGCCCGATCGTGGCATTACCAATAAATTCCCTTATGTTGGGGAAATGGTTCGCTCTGAATTGGTTAAAAAATTTGGTGAACAAGCAATTGACTCTGGTTATAAGGTGTACACGACAGTCAACAGTCAACGTCAAAATTATGCTGAAGAATCTGTACAAAAAGGTTTAGAAGATTACGATCGCCGTCATGGTTGGCGTGGTGCAGAAGCACATGACAAGCCATTAAAAGATTTTATACCTTATGCCAATACTTATCCTGCCCAAGTTGTTAAAGTGAATAGCAGTAGTTTTGAAGCACTTATGCAAGATGGTTCAAAAGTGACGATTCCTTGGTCAGGCATGTCATGGGCACGACCTTATCGCAATGCAAACAGTGTTGGCGGCGCACCAAGCAATGCATCACAAATTGTTAAAGTAAAAGATATTGTTCGTTTACGTCCAAATGAAGAAAAAACCGCTTGGTCATTGGTTCAAATTCCAAAAGCTCAAGGGCAGTTGATTGCAATTAATCCGAATGATGGTTCAATTGAAGCGATTGTTGGTGGATATAACTTTTACCATTCGAAATTTAACCGTGCGCTACAAGGGTGGCGTCAACCCGGTTCAACCATTAAACCGTTCATTTATGCTTTAGCACTTGAACGTGGTATGACCCCCTATAGTATGGTCAATGATAGCCCCATTCAAATTGGAAAATGGTCACCAAGAAACTCAGATGGTCGCTATTTAGGGATGATTCCACTTCGCCGTGCGTTGTATTTGTCTCGTAATACCGTCTCAGTTCGCCTATTACAAAGTGTCGGTGTAGAACGTGCGCGTCAGTTACTCATGGATTTTGGTCTACAAGATGATCAAATTCCACGTAACTTTACCATTGCTTTAGGTACACCACAGGTACTTCCAGTACAAATGGCAACAGGTTATGCCACCATCGCGAATGGTGGTTATCGTGTACAACCCTACTTCATCAAACGTATTGAAGATGCCTACGGCAAAGTTATTTACGAGGCAAAACCTGACTATGCATGTATTCCATGTATCAATGAAAAAGTAACACCACCAAAAGTAAAAACAGAACAAATTGAAGATGCCATAACATCTAGCGCTGATGATGAAGTTTTTGCCAGTGCTGCTTCTACACCTACACTTGAAAATACACCTTTAAGCAAGGAAGAACAGGGGAAATATCGTCAAGCACAACGTATTTTAAAATCACAATCTGCATTTGATATGGCAAATATCCTACGTGATGTGATTGTGCATGGTACAGGTCGTGCAGCTTTAAAAATTGGTCGTGATGATATTGGCGGTAAAACAGGAACAACCAATGATGCTAAAGATGCTTGGTTTGCAGGCTTCAATGGCAAACTGGTGACCATTGCATGGGTCGGGTTCGATCAACCATCAACCTTAGGACGTCGTGAGTATGGTGGTATTGCAGCATTACCCGTATGGACAAGCTTTATGGATAAAGCCTTAGAAGGGACACCTTCAGCTTGGGTACGTTTCGATAAAGATGCGAAAGCCCCTTTAAACCGTGAAGAACGTAGTCTAGAAGACACCACACTAAGTGCAGAAGATAAGAAAGATTACCGAGCGTCTCCACCTCTTGCTCGTCCTATTTATCGTCCTGCACCTATTGCACCAACCCGTAATCGTGCAAGTGACTTTGATGATTTACCGGGTGAAGGTAGCAATGCGGATAAACCATCAGAACAAACACTGAAACCTAAAAATTCAGCACCCCCTCCAATGAGTCAGGGTTCAACTTCAGCAAAACGTGAAAATGACTCTATGGAAAATTTAATCAATAATGTTCAGTGATTTACCTTAAAGCTAGAACATGATTAAAAAAGAAAGCCATCTTCGGATGGCTTTCTTTTTGTCTAATTCAAACTTATTTTTATATTGCCGATTTCAGCGACTACTTACTTCTTCTGAAAGATATAGATTTGAAAACTTGCTTTGAGCTTTATTTCAGACTGTTGCTCCAATTGCTGACGTTTCTCCTGTTTGGCTTTATACGCATAAGGTGTCATTGCAATCAAATCTTTCAATTGTTGCTGATCTAAAATAAATTCTGACTCAATAATGGGTTGCTCAATCAATTCAAATTTTTCTTTTAACTGTTCAACAAACTTATGCGGATCATGAGCATTGACTTCATCAAATAGCGCTTCACGCATTGCATACAGATGTTCAGGTGCAGGCGTAACCACCATCAAATAACCGTGTAGTTTAAGTACACGTAAAATTTCATCTTCAGGAATTGGACTAAATAAACTCGTACATAAATTAATACTTTGATCAAGCACAGGTAAAGTCGCCCCTGTTCCGACCACCCAAGTCACATCTCGATTAATTTTCGCTGCAACTTGTACCGCATTTTTGGCAATATCTACCCCAACACATTGTAAAGTTTCTTTTTGCATTGCACTGGTGTAATACCCTTCTCCACAGCCAATATCGAGTAGATTTTCAATACCTAATTCACGAATTTTTTCAACGACCGCATGTTGTAATGGCGCATAGAAACCAGCACTTAAAAATGCACGGCGGGCTTGTACGGACTCAGGCGTATCACCCGGATTTTTACTGTGTTTATGCTGCACAACATGCAAGTTGACATAGCCTTGTTTCGCCACATCATAGCTATGATGATTCGCACAGCACCATGTTCTTTCCGTCAGACTAAGTGCTTCACGACATACGGGGCACATGAGCAGATTCATCATTTTTCTCCTGAAAATAAAAAAGCCGGCTTGAGCCGACTTTTCATTAAAGTTTTGCTTAGCGTAATTTTAAGGTCATTAAGCCTAAAACTACTAGCATAATTGTAATAATCCAAAAACGGATGACCACTTGCGTTTCACGCCAACCTTTTTTCTCATAGTGATGATGTAATGGCGCCATGAGGAAAACACGTTTATTACGCATACGCAGTGAACCAATTTGCAGGAAAACTGAAATTGCTTCCACCACAAAAACACCGCCCATAATAGCAAATACGATTTCTTGACGAACCATCACTGCAATTGTACCGAGCATCGCACCTAAAGATAATGCACCAACATCACCCATAAAAATTTGTGCAGGATGAGCGTTGTACCATAAGAATGCCAAACCTGAACCAATCATTGCAGCACAAATAATCACAAGCTCAGAGGTATATTTCACATAAGGAATATGTAAATAATTAGCAAAGCGAATATCGCCTGCCAAATATGCAAATACACCTAAACCTGCTGCCACTAAGACAATTGGCATAATCGCCAAACCATCTAGACCATCGGTTAAGTTCACCGCATTTGAGCCACCATTAATCACTAAATATGTGAATAAGATAAAGCCTATTCCCAAAGGTACTGCCGACAATGGAATAGTTAAATTTTTGAAAAATGGAATCAATAAATCAAGCATATTTGCAGTATGAACAGGATTCGCCTGTTGTGTTGCAATCACATAGAGTGCAATACCTGCACCCAATGAGCCCAATGAAGTCCAAAAGAACTTTTTCTTTGCAGGTAAACCGGCATTATCTTTATAACGGACTTTAATCCAATCATCTGCCCAACCTACAGCACCAAAAATGATCATAACAGCGAGCACAATCCACACATAAGGATTAGATAAATCTGCCCACAGCAATGTACTAATGCCTATCGACAAGAGTATGAGAATCCCGCCCATGGTTGGCGTACCCATTTTCTTTGCATGGTTTTCAGGTGCAAATGAACTCACCGCTTGTCCATATTTCAACGCTTGCAGTTTCCGAATCATATACGGCCCAAGCGTCAAACCAATGGCAAGTGAAGTCAATACACTCAATAAGGCACGCAATGACAAATATCGAACCACCTGAAACGTGCTATCAAAGCCTGCCAGATGTTCAAACAACCATAACAACATTTTAGAGTTTCTCCATTAAAGCAGTCATCAATGTTTCCATATGCGTATAACGAGAACCTTTAAAGAGGAAACTCATTGACTGTGGTTGATGGGTTTCAACCAAACTTACCAAGAAAGGTAAAGCCTGTTCTTGAGTCAGGAAAGCCTGCATTTTTTTACCGTATTGTGTACTACGTGCACCTTCTTGCGCAGCAGGAGAAAACTCTCCTACCGATACAACAAAATGAACACCTTGAACTGAAACTAGATCACGCCCCAACATATAGTGTTGTTGTGCTGCCGTATCCCCAAGCTCACCAATATCACCGATCACCATAACATTGACACCGTTTTGCTGTGCAAGCACTTCGGCAGCTGCACGCATCGAGGTCGGATTGGCATTGTAGGTATCATCAATAAATAAATATTTGTCTTGCTGAATAAAGTTCAAACGCCCTTTCGCACCTTGTGCTTGTTCAAGCCCAATGACAATATCATCGAGTGAAACGCCAATAGCTAAAGCAAAAGCCGTTGCAGCTTCGGCATTATGAACATTGTGCTCACCTGCAAATGGCAGATTGACAACTTTAGAACCTTGCGGTGTATTGATGGTAAAAGTTGCTGACTGAGTATGTAATTGCAGCTCTGTTGCAAAAACATCACCATCCTGACCAAAACTAAGTATTTTTTCAGTTTTTACCGCTTGGCGAATGGTATCGGTAAAGTCGTCAGATGCAGGAATAATTGAAATTCCTGTAGACGCAATATGTGCATAAGTTTCAGATTTTGCACGACAAATACCATCACGACCACCAAACTCACCCAAATGTGCAGTCCCAATATTGAGAATACCTGCGACATGCGGCTGAACAAGATTTGAAGTGTAATCAATTTCACCTTGATGACTTGCACCCAACTCCATGACCGCATATTGATGCTCGGCACGCAGCTCAAGCAGCATCATTGGTACACCTAAATCATTATTTAAGTTACCACGCGTAATTAAAGTCGGTGCTAAGCGAGATAAAATACTGCCCAACATTTCTTTGGTGGTGGTTTTACCACTGCTACCAGTCAGTGCAATCACTTTGAGTTGTGAATTTTTCGCACGACGATACGCACCTAAATGACCAAGTGCCAAACGGGTATCTTTCACGACCAATTGACAAATATCAACATCGACAGGATGACTGACTATAGCAATTTGGCAACCATTCGCAGCCACTTGTACAATAAAATCATGTGCATCAAAACGCTCACCTTTGAGCGCTAAAAATGCATCACCGAGTTCAGCATGACGTGAATCGGTCAAAATACGTTTAATTTCACCTTGTGGTGCTTTGTCTAAATACCAATAACCCTGAGTCGCTTCAGCAAGTTGCTCTGCTGACCATGGCTCCAAAGGCACCGTACTGGTGGTCGAGGTATGCATTCTTGTTCCTACTGAGCTGGATATGCTGAATTGGGTTTGTGATGCTGTGCATCAATGGCTGATTGCACTTCTACTACGTCATCAAACCAATGGCGTACACCATCAATTTCTTGATAATTTTCATGCCCTTTACCTGCAATCACCACAATATCACCGCTATGTGCATGCTTGACGGCATATTTAATGGCTTCACGGCGATCATGAATTTCATGAACATCATGCTGAATAAAATCAACACCTTGTTTCATATCTGCAAAAATTTGTGTCGGATCTTCTGTTCGTGGATTATCCGAAGTAATGATGATTGGATTGGCTTGCTCTAAAGCAGCTTTGGTCATGAGCGGACGTTTACCACGATCACGATCACCACCACAGCCAAACACTGCCCACAATTGATTTTCCACATGACGTTTTAAGGTTTTTAACACCTGTGTAAGTGCATCTGGAGTGTGTGCATAATCGACTACAAATAAACGATCTTTATCACGAATCACTTGCATGCGACCCGGTGCACCTTTGAGTTTCGGCACATCCGCAATCAAACTTGCCAAATCAAAACCGGCTTGCTCGGCAACAATTAATGCCGCAACAAGATTCTCAATATTAAAATGCCCAAGTAATGGGCTATGAACGGTAAATTCTTGAGTTATTGTTTTTAGGTGAAATGTCGCACCCTCTAAACTGTACTGAATACCAAAAACTTGATAATCCGCAGTACGAGATGTCGAATAGGTCAGCACTTTAGGATGTGACACATTGCTGCTCGCAGCACCTAACATCACATGTGCATGTTCATCATCAATATTAATCACAGCAACTTTGAGTGATGAAAATTTAAATAAACGTGACTTCGCTTCAGCATAGGCTTCAAGCGTACCGTGATAATCCAAATGATCACGGCTTAAATTACTATAAGCTGCAATTTCAATATCACAGCCATTTAAACGACCTTGTTCTAAGCCATGCGAACTTGCTTCAAGTGAGGTAAATTCAGCATTTTGTTTGGCAAAATCATGCAACATATCTTGTAAATGTAGCGCATCCAATGTGGTATGTGACGATGCTTCAAGGTTCGGTAAAATACCATTCCCTGTTGTTCCCATCACGGCACATTTTTTACCTTGTAACATAATGAGTTCGGCAACCAAACGGGAAATGGTGGTTTTACCATTGGTTCCCGTAATTGCCAAAATACGACTCGGTGTTACAACATCAACCGCTTGTAAATATTTTTTTTGCCATTGCCCCATCAAATGACGAACATCAGGACAAATTAAAGCAGACTCTATACCTAAATCCGTTTCACTAATCACAGCTAATGCACCATTTTGCAAAGCGGATTGAGCAAACTGAATGGTTTTTTCGGGCTGCGTATAACTTGTTAGTGCAATAAAAATTTGCCCTGACTGTACGGCACGACTATCTAAAATAAAACCGTGAAAAGGCTCTGCCATCCAAGCATGCTTATTTTCGGCATCAAAAACATCCTGAAAACGAATCATCATTTTTACCTATTGGGCTTTCGCTGTTTCAAGCGGTTTATCTAAAGGAACATTCATTAAACGTAAAGATTCTTGCATAATTTTGGCAAATACAGGTGCAGCAACCAGACCACCGTAATATTGCCCACGCGGATTTTCGACTACAACAATAATTGCTAAACGTGGGTCACTGATCGGTGCAACACCGGCAAATAATGCACGATATTCTGTATTTGAATAACCACGGTGGTCAGGGCGTAATTTATGTGCTGTACCGGTTTTACCACCCACACGATATCCCGGAATATTGGCTTGTTTTGCTGTACCGCCCGGCATAGTGACCTGTTCGAGCATGAGCAAGACATCATCAGCAATTTTTTTATCTACAATCTGTTCACCTTTCGGCTCATGATCCAACTTATACAAACTTAGCGGATGACGCACACCATGATTTGCCAACATTGCATAACCTTGTGCGAGCTGTAAGGTTGTGGCATTAATCCCGTAGCCGTATGCCATTGCACCGACTTCAGATACATTCCATTTGTTCGATGGTAAAATTAAACCACCACTTTCACCTGGAAATTTCACTGCAGAACGTTGACCAAAACCGACACGTTTAAAGAAAGTCGGTAAGGTTGAATACGGCATTGATAATGCTATTTTTGCTGAGCCTACATTAGAAGATTTTACAATAACGCCTGTGACAGTCAATGAACCATAGTTATGTGTATCACGAATGGTATGATTACCAATACGCATTGAACCCGGACTCGTACTAATCACTGTATTTGGCGTGTATTTACCACTTTCAAGACCCGCAGCCACAGTAAACGGTTTCATGGTTGAACCCGGCTCAAACATATCAATTGCCCCACGGTTACGCATGGCATCTTTGTTCTTTAGACCATTTTTATCATTCGGGTTATACGATGGCCAACTGCTCATCGCTAAAATTTCACCCGTTTTTACATCAACTGCAATTGCAGAGGCTGAACGTGCATTATTTGCCACGCCAACCGCAGTCAATTCACGGTACATAATATATTGCAAACGTGAGTCGATACTGAGCGTAATATTTTCACCGACAGTGACTTCTTTTACTACTTCTGGAACTTTGACACGGTTACCATGTTTATCTCGGGAAATCTTTTGCTCACCATCTTCACCCGCCAAACGAGTATTGAGCTGCATTTCCAAACCTTCAATCCCCATACCTTCACTATTGGTTAAACCAATAATCTGCGCACTTGGCTGTGGTTGAGGGTAGTAACGTTTATACGTTTTTTCAGCATATACTCCTGCAAACTCACGCTTTACAATCAAATCAGATTGTGGTGGTGGCACTTCTTTTTTGAGTACCAAATAACGTGAGCGTGGGCGATCTTTCAAACTTTTCTTTAAATCTGCACGATCAATGCCTACAGCATCGGCAAGCTCATCCAAATTTAAGTTTTTATCGGGTAATGCGCGTTTTAATTTACGGCTATTCGGCTGTGTTTCCAGCTCTTTCGTCACTCGATCAAATTCAGCTTTAGTTTCAAAATATTCTTTTGGATCAATAACAAGTTTCATAATGGGCGTGCTAATCGCCAAAGGTACACCATGACGATCGCTAATCACACCACGCATTGCTCTGAGCTTTTCCGTTCTCAAAATATTGGCATTGGCTTTATTTTGTAAAAAGTCTTTATTGATGACTTGTACATAGAATGCCCGACCAATCAGTGCGAAAAAGCACACCAATACAACGCCCCATAAAAGATAAAAGCGCCACATGTCGATAGAGATTGTATTTTTTTCCGAAATAGACTTCTTTTTACGCGCAGGTTGAGTCTGTTTCGTCTGCTTAGTTACCATATACAGCGAGCCTTATTTCTTCTGATCTGTTTCAGCAGGTAATGAAATTACAACGGTTTGTCCCGCTGGTGGTGAATACATACGCAATTGGGTAACAGCACGTGTGCCGATTTGTGCCGTTGCACCAAAGGTCTGTTGCTCAATCAACAATCTTCCCCATTCTGCATTAATATCTTCACGCGCACGCATATATGCATTCAACTCACGAAAATCATGTCGATAGTCAAATACCTGCAATACCACCATAAAAGCACTGCTCATTACAATGAACAGTAAAAGGGCATATATCACGACTTTTTTAATGGCAATATTTGCTGATTTTTTTTCAATCACCTGTTCTTTCATTCTGCGCCTTTTTGCTCCAAGCGTTCAGCCACCCTCAACCATGCACTACGTGAACGAGGATTTTCCTTCACTTCAGCTTCACTGGCACGGATGCGATCAATTTTTTTCAGTTTAAGTTTATCTTTAATTTTTTGTGGTAAACCCCAGCCATCGTCTTCTGCAGGTGTCGATTCTTTTTGAATAAATTGTTTAATAATACGATCTTCTAAAGAATGAAAGCTAATCACCGCCAAACGACCACCCGATTTTAACAAATCTGTTGCCTGAGGTAAAAAGGCATGTACATCATCGAGTTCTTTATTGATTTCAATACGAATCGCTTGAAAGGTACGTGTTGCAGCGTGTTTATTTTTTTCCCATTTTGGATGCGCAACTTTTACAATTTCAGCAAGTTCCGCTGTCGTTGTAATATAACCTGCATTTTTAATGGCTTTGGCAATACGGCGACTATAACGCTCTTCACCATATTGATAAATAATATTGGCAAGATGCTCTTCATCTACACTCACCAACCAATCCGCTGCGGTTGGACCTTGTGAATTGTCCATACGCATGTCCAAAGGACCATTACGCATAAAACTAAAGCCACGTTCAGCCTGATCTAACTGTGGAGATGACACACCCAAGTCCGCCATAATGCCATCAACTTCAAATAAACCAATTTGATTCATTTCTTGTTGTAAGTCGGCAAAACTGGCATGAATAATTTTAAAACGAGGATCTTCTTTTTCAAGCTGATAAGCAACTTCAAGGGCTTGTGGGTCTTTATCAAATGCATAAACTTGCGCATTTGCATCCAGTTTAGACAACAATAAGCGTGTATGCCCACCACGACCAAATGTCCCATCAATATAAATTCCGCTATTGCGACCTGCCAACAAAGCATCGACAGTTTCATGGAGTAACACGGAAATATGAGACATAAGTGAGGTTTCAGTATAATCAGAAAAGTAACTGCACATTATTACCTTGTTTTAATAAAGCTCCAAACGACTTTTTGTACGGAAATATTATTTTTAATAGGGAAATCCGTTTTATGATCGATATTTGATGACTTTAAGACAACTTTTGTAATTTATTTTAAAATAAATTTGCCTAAATTCTTTATTTTTATCTTTCAAAAAATTAGGTCTTACCTTTTTTGTAACAACCTTATATAAAAATATAAAAAAGCCCCCTATCACTTAGGAGGCTTTTATCATTTAAATTAACGCTTCGAGCTATAAATCTGATCAAACATACCGCCATTCACAAAGTGTGTTTGCTGTGCTTTCGCCCAACCACCAAATACTTCATCAATGGTAAATGTTTTCAGTGCAGGGAATTGCTTTGAATATTTCGCTAAAATTTGTGGATTACGTGGACGATAAAAATGACGTGCTGCCATATCTTGACCAAGTGGTGAGTATAAATAGTTGATATAGCCTGTCGCCAACCATTTGTTGCCATTCTTCTCAACGGTTTTATCGACAATTGCCACCGATGGCTCAGTCAAAATAGACATCGATGGATAAACGATATCAAACTTATCACCCAATGTTTTTTTACTGATCATGGCTTCATTTTCCCATGTCAATAAAACATCACCAATACCACGTTCAGCAAAGGTCGTCATTGATGCACGAGCAGCAGGATCCATCACTTTCACGTTGTGATACATTTTTGACACAAACTCACGTGCTTTAACATCATTGCCACCCGGTTGTTTCAGTGCATAACCCCACGCAGAGAGGTAAATCCAACGTGGTAAGCCACCTGTTTTCGGATTTGGCGTAATAATTTGAACACCCGGTTTGGTTAAATCTGTCCAATCTTTAATGCCTTTCGGGTTGCCTTTACGTACCATAAATACAATGGTCGAAGTATAAGGCGCAGAGTTTGATGGAAACTCTTTTTCCCAACCCGGATTAATCTGCCCCGATTTCACAATTTCATTAATGTCATTGGCAAGTGCGAGTGTCACTACATCACCTTTCAAACCATCAACAACTGAACGTGCTTGCTTACCTGAACCACCATGTGACTGTTTAAAATGTACCGTTTTACCTGTACGTTTTAACCAATATGCACCAAATGATTTGTTAAACTCATCGTAAAATTCACGTGTCGCATCATAAGAGACATTCAGAAATTCACGGTCAGCAGCCTGTACAGACGTTGTCGTTGCAGCAACACCTGAAAGCAATAATGTTGCGCTCAATACGGTTTTTAATAGGCTTTTCATGACATATCTAAAAATAATATAAGTTACTAGTAAATATATGAACAATTCATATAAATCGCAATTCAGCTTTTCGTAGATAGTACATACTGCTTTATTTTTAATATTCTTAATCTATTGTTTTTAATTTAAAAAATACATATTTTCATTTTTATAATACATATATACCAATTTCTGCTTTCATTATGAAAGAAACGAATATGATCTATTCGCTTCTTTTCACTTTTATATCCAATTTTACGATTTTTTTAAAAGAATAACCTATAGATCATTTCTCCGCCGAGATTTGATCATAAATCGCTCCATTTACAAAATGTGTTTTTTGAGCTTTTGCCCAACCACCAAATACATCATTAATGGTAAAAAGTTTTATTTTTGGAAACTTACCTGCATATTTTGCAGCAGCTTGTGCATTGCGTGGTCGGAAATTATACTTTGCTGCCAAATCCTGCCCCACAGGCGAATACAAATAGTTTAAATAACCCTTGGCAAGATTACGATTCCCATCTCTATCGACATTTTTATCAACAATAGCTACCGATGGCTCGGCTAAAATTGAAATAGACGGATAAACAATCTGATATTTATCTTTATCAGGCCCTGAAGTTGCCAATAATGCTTCATTTTCCCAAGACAGCAGCACATCACCAATACCACGCTCAGCAAAAGTCGTTAACGAACCTCGTGCGCCTGAATCTAATACTTTGACATTTTTATATAGCTTTTTGACCAATTCACGTGCATTTGCATCATTACCACCCGGTTGTTTTAACGCATAGCCCCACGCTGACAAATAAATCCAGCGTGGCGCACCACCCGTTTTTGGATTTGGGGTAATAATTTCCACATTAGGTTTGATTAAATCATTCCAATCTTTAATACCTTTTGGATTACCTTTACGGACTAAAAATACAATAGTCGATGTATAAGGTGCTGAATTATTTGGAAACTCCTTTTCCCAGCCCTTTTCAATTAAGCCTGCGTTGACAATTTCATCAATATCGTTGGCAAGTGCAAGAGTCACTACATCGGCTTGCAAACCATCAACTACAGAACGTGCTTGCTTCCCTGAGCCACCATGTGACTGTTTAAATTCAATGCTCTGTCCTGTTTTAGTTTTCCAAAACTCACCAAAATTTTTATTATATTCCTGATAAAACTCACGGGTTGGATCATAGGAAACATTGAGAAATTCTTTGGCAGCATAGCTTGCACTACTGAGTGCAATGCCACTAAGCCCCATAAATGTAATCGCACTTGTTAAAATAATTTTTTTCATTGTATATTTACTACTGGTATCATTTTCAAACACTATATTTCTATCATTTCTATTCTACAATCCTTCAGTTATATGTATATTTTTATAATAAATCACATTTTGTCATATTTAATCGCTTGAAATTCATTCAAAAATAAATGAGAATAAATTTCATTAAGAATGTTCTATAAATAGATCACAAACTAAATCACCTCTTCATGCTGTCTACACAGTTATTTGTTAAAACAGCGTGGTGAAAAACGAAAAATTTGATAATTGACACCCAATTTTTCTTATTTTTCATTAAAAGTGTGAACTAATTTATGTTTTTTGTTATAAAATGTATTACAGTTAGTGTATAGTCTCGGTATATGTATGTATCTAGATTATAAGAAATACCAACCAATAGGGGATGATTGGATATGAAAACTCAATTACACAAAATAGCAATACTCGGACTTTTTTTAGGGCTTACTACACAAATGGGGCATACCGCTGCCATTAAAGATACCCATAGAGCCATTACATCAAGCGTGGTGATCGAACGTCAATCGCCTATTGAAAAAGCATTATTACAACAAAAACAGCAAAAGCGTAGCGAACAAAAGTTAATTACAGAAAGTGATGAATTAAAAGTACTAACTTCGCTGAAATCTGCACCGACTCAGAATTTTTTTGCTGATCAACATCAACGTTTTTCACGCTTTGTTCAAGCATTTTTCCAACCGCATAACTCTTAAACCTATTTAGGACGGTTTGTAAATTCGCTTCCCCAAAGAGAATTAAGTTGCCCAATCGTTTATTGGTGAATTAGCCCTTAAGCGATTGGGCTTTTTCGTTATAATAGATCCAATTTATAGTTTGAATAATAGCTGACCATGACCGTTCGTACTCGTATTGCTCCCTCTCCTACAGGTTTTCCTCATGTAGGTACAGCTTATATCGCCTTGTTTAATTTATGTTTTGCTAAACAACATGGCGGTGAATTTATTTTACGTATTGAAGATACTGATCAAGTCCGCTCAACCCCTGAATCTGAAAAAATGATTTTAGATTCATTGCGTTGGTTAGGTCTCAATTGGTCTGAAGGTCCAGATATCGGTGGTCCTCACGCACCTTACCGTCAATCTGAACGTATGGGCATTTATAAACAATATGCACTTGAACTTGTTGAAAAAGGTCATGCATTCTATGCCTTTGAAACAGCTGAAGAACTCGATCAAATGCGTGCAGATCAACAAACACGTGGTGAATCACCTCGTTACGATGGTCGTGCATTAAACTTATCTGCTGAAGAAGTACAAACTCGCCTTGCAGCAGGTGAACCGCATGTGATCCGCATGAAAATTCCAACTGAAGGCATTTGTCGTTTCCCTGACATGCTTCGTGGTGAAATTGAGATTCCATGGACACAAGTGGATATGCAAGTGCTGTTAAAAACAGATGGCTTGCCGACTTATCATTTGGCAAATGTCGTTGATGACCATTTAATGGAAATTACTCACGTGATTCGTGGTGAAGAATGGATTCCATCTGCACCAAAACATCAATTACTTTACCAATATTTTGGTTGGGACATGCCAACACTGTGCCATATGCCTTTGTTGCGTAATCCTGATAAATCAAAACTATCTAAACGTAAAAACCCAACATCTATTAACTACTACAAAGATATTGGTGTACTTCCCGAAGCATTGTTGAATTATTTGGGTCGTATGGGTTGGTCTATGCCTGATGAGCGTGAAAAATTCAGCCTTGCAGAAATGGTTGAACATTTCGACATTAAACGCGTATCACTCGGTGGTCCAATCTTTGATGTTGAAAAACTCAATTGGCTCAATGGTCAATGGATTAAAGGTTTAACACCGGGTCAATTACTCGATACGTTACTGACTTGGAAAGCCGATCGTAAATTACTTGAAGATATTGCTGCTGCAATTCAACCGCGTATTAACTTATTGTCTGAAGCTGTGAATTGGGCAGGTTTCTACTTCAACCAATTCCCAACTTTATCTAAAGAACAATTTGAAAGTAAAAAATTGTCAGAAGAACAAGTTCGTCAAAGTTTACAGTTTGCTATTTGGCGTCTAGAAAGCATGTTTACATGGAACAATGACACCGTGAGCCAAACTTTAATGGATTTGGCAGCACAAATGGAAATCAAACTGCGTGATTTCATGCCGACATTCTTTATTGCCATTGCAGGTTCAACATCTTCAACCCCTGTCATGCAGTCAATGGTGACGATTGGACCTGATTTGACCTTTGCTCGTTTACGCCATGCGCTTGAAATTGTAGGTGGTCCGAGCAAAAAAGAAACAAAAGTATGGGAAAAACTCAATGAAAGCCTAAAACTGCCGAAAAATAATGCAGTTGATAACACTTAATTGAATTTAATGTTGACGTATGGGCGCTATGCCCCTAATATAGCGCCCATACAGAGACTAGGTTGAAAAACTTAGTTAGTAAAATTCTACAATGACATTGTTGATGTAAGTTTTACTGCTGTTGCCTCGATTGTCCCTATCGTCTAGAGGCCTAGGACATCGCCCTTTCACGGCGGTAACCGGGGTTCGAATCCCCGTAGGGACGCCATATTTAAGATGGCTTTGTTTGAAGTTATCTTCGTAAAAAACCCAAGCATTATGACTTGGGTTTTTTATTGCCTATTTTTTGATGATGTATTTATTTATATCAACAAAATAAGCTCGCTTTTTACATTCAATGCTATTCCGACTAAAATAACACTCAGATTAAACCTGTGGAGTCCTCATGCAATACCAATGCCCAAAATGTCAGAGCCGAAAAATTATTCCCGTTGCAAGTGCCAATGAACCTGCAGTACGCCCTGTCGTGCCGAAAAGCTTGGTATTTCTTATTCCTCTAATTTTTATTTTATTACTCTTGGTGGTCATTAGCATTTTTATGTCAATTTTTGGCAATGGTGCAGGTCAAACACTCCAAATTGCAACAGTTGTGATCTTTATTGCTTCAGTGATTGCCGGAATTTTATTTTGGCGTGATCTTCCTGATTTTAAAATTTCAATGCAATCTTTCATGCAAGCCAATAAAGAGTGGAAATGCCGTGATTGCAACCACCAGTGGAAAGTTTAATTTATTGATCTTATAAATAGAAACAGCATCAATGTTGATGCTGTTTTGCTGAGTTTGAATGCTCATGTGACTCGTGATCGTGATGAGCATGCTCATTCATTGAATATGTAATACATTGATCATCTTCAATTTGTAGAGTCATCTCAGTAATACCATGTTCATGGCTGAGCATTTCTATTGCTTCTTGATACAAAACATTCCGATCTGCCTGTGGTGCAAGCAAATGTACCGTTAAATGTACATTTTTAGAGGTAATTGCCCACACTTTCAGTTGATGAATACTCTCCACACCGTTTAATGCCAATAGATCTTTACGCAACTTTTCAATATCAATTTCTTCAGGTACACCTTCAAGTAAAATATTAATACTCTGTTTAAGCAAAATCCATGTTCTCGGCAATACCCAAAAACCAATCAATACCGCAATAACCGTATCAACCCACATCCAACCTGTAAAATAAATAATTGCAGCACCAATAATCACGCCTACTGATCCAACAGCATCACTCAATACTTCAAGATAAGCGCCTTTTATATTTAGACTTTCTTGCGAACTTGAAAAGAGAATTTTCATAGAAATCAGGTTAATGATTAAGCCGATCACAGCAACAATCATCATCCCTAGACTTTGAATTTCAGGTGGATGACTAAAACGCTGATATGCTTCATACAAAATATAAATCGCAACGACAAAGAGCATCATGGCATTAAACAATGCCGCTAAAATTTCAAAACGCTGATAACCAAAAGTACGTTTATTGTCCGCAGGTAACTTACCAATTTTAATGGCAACCAAAGCAATCGCCAAAGCTGCCGCATCTGTAAACATATGTGCCGCATCGGACAACAATGCTAAACTTTGCGTGATAAAACCAGCGACAACTTCAATAATTAAAAATGTCGTCGTCAATGCCAAAGCAAAGGTCAGTTTTTTTGCATTTCCTTCCGTAACAACAGCATGACTATGGTCATGACCTGCATGATTACCCATTTTTCACCTCTTTTTATTGCCTTGATCTAGTGAGTTAATGATTAGCTTAAACATTAATGATAATTATTATCAAATAATAAAATTCTCATATATAATCCATCTATTTTAAACCTACGCCACAAATCATGACATTGCACTAGGATTCAAAACCAATGAGAAAATATATTCTTTCTACTTTATTCTTCAGCTTAGCAACAACATTGACATATGCACATGAACCTTATGTTGCGCCTTTGAGCTATATCACGTCAAATACTCAAATTCCTGTGATAAGTGCCTACGCAGAGCAAGCTCTTCAAGCAGAATATGCATTAAAACAACCTACTTTTAATATTATTCAACCCGATCAAAGTAAAATCAGCATCACATCTGAAAGCACTTTAAAATCTGCAAGTTTGATTGATCTGCCACTTCCACAAAAAGGTACGTATCAAATTTCGAGTAAAGTATCTTTTCCTTTAAAATACGTACAGCACAATAAAGAATGGAAAACCTTCTTTGATATGCCAGCAGATCAAGCCAAAGATATTAAAGAACGTGACTATGTGATTCCCGCTGATTTCAAAAAAGTACCGACTCTTGTAGAAGTCACACGTGAATGGTCAATTCAGAGTTATGTGTCTAAAGAAGAAATATCACCTATTCAAAGTAAAATTGATGCACCAATACAAGTTGAGTTTAAACAACACCCGAACCAACTCATCGCTCAACAACCCGTACAAATCTCAATCACTAAAGATGGTAAAGCAATCAAAAATGCTGAGCTACTTGTTCGCTCTCAAGGACAAAAAGAAGATGATGCCACTCAAATCACTGTAGACACTAATGGCTTAGCAACATTGAACTTCCCACACGCAGGTCAATACCTCGTTGAAGTCAGTGAGAAAGAAACGAAAGGTGCTAAACCAAGCAATCAGCACTACACCATCATCAGTTTAGATGTCCAACCAACAACAAAATAAAGAAAAATACTTTATTTCAATCTCGCTCTTTCATTAGAAAAAGCGAGATTTTCATTTTGAATCTACATTTTTAATGCTTAGGGTTTAAGAAGATCAAGCTTCTCTTTCCTTTCATTCATCCAACGGTAAATCACAGGCAAAATCAGCAAGGTGAGTAAAGTGGATGATACAATCCCACCAATCACCACAGTTGCCAGTGGACGCTGTACTTCCGCACCCGTGCCTGTTGCCAAAGCCATTGGAATAAAGCCAAGCGATGCCACACAAGCCGTCATCAATACAGGACGTAAACGTAAAATTGCACCCTGCCATGTTGCCTGTACCACATCAAACTGTTGACGTAACTCTTTAATAAAGGTCAACATCACCAAACCATTCAGCACCGCCACACCTGATAGCGCAATGAAACCAATGCCCGCAGACATCGATAATGGAATATCACGTAGCCACAAGGCAATGAGTCCACCACACAGCGCAAAAGGTACACCTGTGAAGACAAGTAGGCTCTCTTTGACATTGTGAAAAACTGCCATCAGTAGAATGAAAATGGTGATCAGCGCCAATGGAACAACCAACTGCATTCGAGCTTTAGCAGACGTCAAGTTTTCAAATTGCCCACCATAATCCAACCAATAACCTGATGGCATTTCTTGTTTAGATAATGTGCTTTGCAGCTCCGTCACAAAAGAGCCTAAATCGTGCCCTTCAACATTAGCAGTCACAATCACACGGCGTTTACCATCTTCACGACTAACCTGATTGATGCCGAGAATATTCTCAACTTTTGCTACATCTTGCAGTTGAATCAAACCACCGTTGGGAATTTGAATCGGTAATGTCGCTAAATGCTCAGGTGTGCGCTGTGCATCATCTAAACGAATGACAAAATCAAAACGGCGATCCCCTTGTAGAATCTGCCCGACATTTTGACCACCGACACTTGTTGCCACCAAATCCTGAATGGCTTTCACCGACAAACCATATTGCGCAGCAGCAGCTTTATTCACTTCAACATTGAGCAGTGGTAAACCCGATGTTTGTTCAACATTAACTGCTGTTGCACCTGAAATCGCTTGAATTTTTTGTGCAATAAGATTGGCTTGCTGATTTAGCACCTCCATATCATCACCAAAGATTTTCACCCCCACATCACTACGTACACCTGAGATTAACTCATTGAAGCGTAATTCAATCGGTTGGGAAAATTCGCTGTTATTGCCCGGTAGAGTCGCCAAAAATGCAATCATACGCTGGCGTAATTCATCCAAAGTTTCCTTTGGATTTTTCCATTGATCACGTGGCTTCAGTAACAAAACTGCATCTGAAATATTCGGTGGCATCACATCAGTTGCTACTTCAGCTGTACCTGTCCGTGCAAAGATTGCTTTAATTTCAGGAAATTCTTTTAGCAATAACTTTTCAGTATTTTCCTGCATCCGCAAGGACTGTTCTAAACCAGTGCTTGGTGAACGCATTTGCTGAACGGCAAAATCACCCTCACTGAGTTGTGGCGCAAACTCACTGCCAATTTGCGTTGCCAATACACCTGTTATAAATAAAATGCACAGCGCAATCGTTACCACGAACATTTTAAATTCATAAGCAATATTCAACAAAGCTTCATATTTTTGCTTTAGCCACAGCATCCAACGGCTTTCAGTTTCTTTGACTTCACCATTCACAAATAAAGCTACAGCTGCAGGTACAAAAGTCACCGATAGAATGATTGCCCCCACCAAAGCCAAGACTACCGTCATTGCCATTGGATGGAACAGTTTGGCTTCTACACCTGACAATGCAAAGATTGGTAAATACACCACAAGAATGATCAATTGCCCGAAAATAAGCGGACGACGTGCTTGTTTAGCAGCAAGAAATACTTCTTTAAAACGCTCAGAACGATTGAGTAGTCTACCTTTGGCATGCTGTGCTTCTGCAAGCCTGCGTATACAGTTTTCAACAATCACCACGGCACCATCAACAATGATACCGAAGTCGAGCGCACCTAAACTCATCAAGTTGGCACTGATCTGTTGCTCTGCCATACCTGCGAGTGTAAATAGCATTGATAATGGAATTACGCAGGCAACAATTAAAGCTGCACGGAAGTTTCCAAGAAATAAAAACAGAATCACAATGACTAGAATTGCGCCTTCAATAAGGTTTTTCTGTACGGTTGCAATCGCGCGTTCAACCAAATCGGTACGGTCATACACCGTTTCGATCACAATACCTTTAGGTAAAGATTGCTGAACTTCTTTCACTTTGGCATCGACTGCCTTGGCGACTGTTCGGCTATTTTCACCCATCATCATCATGGCAATACCAAGAACTGTTTCTTCACCGTTATAGGTCGCACCACCTGTACGCAAGTCATGCCCAATAGAGACAATCGCCACATCCGCCACCCGAATTGGATAGCCATTTTTATTGCTGACAGTGACATTTTGAATATCTTCAACACTGTTCAATGTACCCGGCACACGAACAGTGAGTTGCTGACCATTGGTTTCAATAAAGCCTGCACCACGGTTTTCATTATTTTCCGTGAGTGCCGTCTGTAGATCTGACAATGGAATTTGTAGCTGTTGCAGACGATTTAAATCAGGCGTCACCACGTAAGTTTTGTTAAAACCACCAATGGAGTTGACCTCCGCCACACCTGCCACACGTTGCAACTGCGGACGTACAATCCAATCCTGAATTTCACGTAAATCCATAGCTGTATAAGGTGTACCATCAGGCTTTTTCGCATTCGGTTCGGCTTTAATCACCCATTGATAAATTTCACCTAAGCCTGTCGAAACAGGTGACATAGTCGGAGCAATACTTTCAGGTAATTCGGCTTGCGCTTCTTGCAAACGCTGATTGATCTGCTGTCTTGCCCAATAAATATCGGTGCCATCTTTAAAAATAATGGTGACTTGCGATAAACCATAACGAGAAATAGATCGAGTCTGCTCAAGTTTTGGTAAGCCTGCCATGGCATTTTCAATCGGATAAGTAATCCGTTGTTCAACTTCAAGCGAGGTAAAACCTGTGGCTTGAGTATTAATTTGCACCTGCGTATTGGTAATGTCAGGCACAGCATCAATTGGTAATTTTTGATAGCCATAAATTCCGACAC
>CAXYZD010000002.1:0-57225 GCA_964293455.1 uncultured Acinetobacter sp.
ACAAAATGACAAGCAACGTCAGCCAAACCAACAAGACAATCAGCAGCAACAGCAAAATGACAAGCAACGTCAGCCAAACCAACAAGACAAGCAATCAGGTCAGCAACAGCAACAAAATGACCAAAAGCATCAAGGAAATAAGCAAAACGATCAACAAGGTCAGAACAATCAAAAGCATCAACAGAACAAATAAGCCGTATCTATTTGTTTAACGTAAATTCACATTATCGATTCACTCAAGCAAAGAATTTTTTCTTTTAAGTTCTTTGGTTTGATTTAATTGGAGATTATTATGTCTATTAATGACCATCAAAATGAAAATCCAATCAAGCATGATTGGCGTACAGATTATCCTAATCGTCCTTATTATGGCGATATACAAAAGGAAGTTCCTGACGTAGATTACGATCGAGATCTTCGTTCTGCTTATGAGCTTGGCCAACATGCACGTAACGAACGTGGTGAAGGTGCAAATTTCGAAGAATCTGAAAGTGATTTAAAAGTTAAATGGGAAGGACTAAAGGCTGAATCTCGTTTGAAATGGGAACAGGCTAAACATGCAGTTAAAGATGCATGGGATAAAATGTAATTTCCTTCACACGACGATGGGGCATTTTGCCCTGCCGTCAAAACATATGAATAAAAAATAAGTCACTGCTTATTCCATATAGCCACTGTTTCCTACAAATGGAAATAATAATAACTGGCTTAAACTCTTTTTATTAAAAATTAATGATATTAAATTCATAAACTTAACTATTTAACCACATATATTAACAATGTAGGGTAAATATAAGCACACCATATAAGTTGTAAAGCTTCATAAAATTTTGGAGGTTGATATGACTACTCTTAAAGACGGGAAGCACTATGAAGAAAGGTCGGAGCAAATTAAAACAAACCGTAGAATACCTGTATATATTTTAATCTTAATAGGTTTGTTTTTTCTCGCATTTGTAATCTATATGCTTTCCAATTGGTTATCTTAAATTGATAACAATGATGATTATGAGATAAAGCCCTCGTCAGAGGGCTTTTCTGCATCATGCCCATTATACTAAATGGAATTCGAGCTATTTTTAAATTTTGCTAATACCGTAAATATAATAAGGTTATAAAGTTCACCACCAATGCTTAGCCAATTTTTATAACCCATTCCTTTAGATCCACGGCGTGCGAGGCATATTGTTTCTTCTGCCTCGGCTTGGTTAATTAGTCCTGTCGGCGGAAATGATCTGATCTGTTCCATTAAAATACGCCCTTTCAAACTCCTAAGCCACTGTCTTATATCATCTACTTTAATCTGCAATGGCCTTAATTCGTTAATCTTGTATCTATAGACGCAGACTCTATGCGAACCACTGTAAAGCCCAAGAACTACCTGCTATTTCGATAAGAAGTCTTAACCTCACAATATAAAAATCAAACCGCCAATTCTTGGTTGATTCAAATTAAAACTTACATTCATAGCCAATTAAATAATCTTCTAATTCTCGGAGTAGTTTTTTCCTCAGCTTCTCAATCTTTTTCTTTTGCTTTAGGTAAAGGCTTAGTTCTTGGCTTTGTTTTGAATGGACGTTTCTTGGTTTTCCAAAAATAACTTTCAGCACCGATAAGTTGCGCCCATAAAAAAACCACCCGAAGGTGGCTTAAGTCGCTCCAGATACCAATGTTCTAAGTCATTTAGATCTAGAGTTTGGCAGATTCTTTATACCGATGTATTTCATGCATAATTTCTGCATAAAATACTCAGAAAAATAGATCTATTTATATAAATCCAGTCTCTTCACACTGTTAGAAACGATATCCCACACCAACATAAGTGATCAATGGATCGATATCAATTTTTGATGTGCCACGAATCAAGCGATTACCAGACTTAGAATCGATTACATCTATCGTTGTCTTATTATTCATTTTTGAATAAGACACTGATGCTACTCCGTACCAGTTTTTAGTAATATCATACGTTGCTCCAAGACTGATAATTGGTGCAAAAGCATCATCTGTTTTAACTTTAACATAAGGAGTTGCAGATGATTTTTTACCATCCAGCGCAGCACCAGCCTGATTGTCCAAAATGTTTTGTACCATATGACCCGCAGCCACAAGATCTTTTTCTATCTGGGAATCTAACTTAATGTCTGTAAAATGTGCATACATGATGCCAGCACCCACATATGGTCTGAACTTATTAACACCCGCTTTACCAAATTGGTATTGTGCTTCAAATGCGGGTGTCCATGCACGTACACTTGCTGCTTTAGATTTATTGCCTAAATTGGTAATAGGAATGTCTTTGCCGATCTCCAGACCATCAGGGAATAATTGTGAAAGCATACCACCTGGTGCAGCCAAGCCTGTCATATTTGCAACAATTTCGCCTTTACCTTTGATATCAACTTTCGGCGGTATCCCACCCATTAACTGTAAAGAGACATTATCGTTAATATAATAATTAAACATTAAGCCTAGAGTATCTACATCATCGGCTTCCAGACCTGTACCTTGCGCTGTCCATTGATCAATACCATTGATCTGTGTAGTGCCTGTCACTGCACCAGAAACAGCTGAGTCTGGATTACCATTATCAACCAGCAATTCCAACATCTGGGCAAAATTACCACCTGTAGCATCTTTTTCAAAAATTTGGGTTAAAAATGGTTTAGCAAGCATATTATTGCCAATACCTTGACCATCATCCATCGTAGCAGTATCAGTGATTGAACCCAGAAATGAACTTTGAGAGATATCGCCGATACCGTACTGTTTATTAGGTTTCACTGCGGTATTGATATTAAATGGATTCGCTTTTCCTTGCGGCATAACATGCATCCATCCTGCAGAAACTGAAAACCGTTTAAATTCATCTGCATAACTCATATTTGCTAACATGAGAAATGAAGTCGCTAAGGTTAATTTTTTTAATCCGTAAACTTTAGTCATTATTCTATCCTTTTTTGCAAACCACTTAGTCTTTCATGACAGTGTCATTACAATGTACAAAAAAAATACTTTAAAAAAATAAAAACCTGATGAAAGGTATGTGATTTTAAATGATAAAAATTAGTAACTTATTTAGAATAATTGTTAAATTTTAATAAATAAGAGACTTCTGTCACAGATTTATTTTCTATCTCTAAATTATAAATTCCATCGATTAAATTGCCTCTCAGACCATTTTTTTTGATTCTAAAGGCAACAAAATATTCAGATATACCTCCTAATTCTTTAATAATTATTATTTAAAAAAATAAAGTGCCGAAAAAATTCTGTAAATTATATTTGAATAACTCGAAATCACATTAGATTCAAACCCATTTATATGGCTGGTTTCCGCATCTCAATATTTATGCTTTTAGCCATGATTTTTCACTCATACAAAGCCATTCTCAAATTATTAATCTGCTCTTTTAACCGAATCATCAGATTATCAATTGCAATTAACTCACTATGTCTTAATCTTGCCGGAGTTAAATTCTGATATTCTGACAGCTCAGCATTGCAAAATTCTAAGTCTTTTTTCGCTTGTGCTTTGTCTGTCATAAACCCAACCTTCCAGTATTCCCAGATAGTCCAAATAAGAAAAGAAAAACCCCATCAACATCTAGAATGTGATGGGGGTTTATATGCCGTAATACCGTTCGGCTATTTTTTGACTTTCTCACACTTGCGACACTCTATAATTAACTGTGCATCGTCATTGAGTCCATACTCATATGAATGAATACAAAACAACTTACGCAAAAATTGGAGCATGTGATCCTCCTTATCTTCGATTATGGAATATGAGAGGGGTTATCATTAGATGATCTATGTAGCATCCCCGAATATTTAATATGGTGTAATTCCACCATTTTAAAGGTTTCGAATTCTATAAGTTTAAAACAGGCATATTCGCCATAATTAAAATTCAGGCATAAAAAAACCCTAAAAAGCACGAAGCGAATTAGGGTATTAAACTTTGAATCTTTTTCGTTGGTAGCGGGAGCTGGATTTGAACCAACGACCTTCGGGTTATGAGCCCGACGAGCTACCAGACTGCTCCATCCCGCATCAACGAGGTGCATTTATACACCCTATAGAGTAACAAAGCAAACTTTATATCAACTATAGCCCTTTATTTAGGCGGAATGAACCTAAATACCCGTTTGGGTTATAAAGTCAGGATGAGAAGCCTTGTACAAGGCTAATTTTCTTTTTTCATTCTCTACAAATAATTTAGATTCTTCCGACCATGTTGGTTTTCCTGAATCAAGACCTGAATGCCTCAACGCCCAATCGGAAATACCTCCATAAATGAACGTATTATCAGCGAAAATCCATTTTGCCTTATTATCAATACCACTACTAACAGTAAAAACTTTATGTGTTGGAAGTGAACCAAATATACCGATTTGCGTGTAAAGGTATTTATAGATTTCAGACATAAAACAAAAGACCTAAAAGACAGCCTCATTGTACCATCTTGCATGTCTACTCTATTGACCTGCCCCTGACTAAATCATTAAATATTCAAATGAAATTGTCGTCTGAAGCCTCTTTTTACCAAAGCATAGCTCTGACTCTTTAGATTCCCATGTACACAACCCTAGCGCATAATTATTCTGAGATTGATCAAAACTTTTACTGCCACTGTATTTACATCCTTAGCAATAGCAAACAGTATGCTGGACCATTCCTGCAGTGTGATTTCATCACAAATTCGTTTTCTGCATCTGGGAAATATATGTAATTCAAATACACGCAAATCATCAGGTTGAGATGCTTTATCTTTTGCAACTCTGGTAAACAATCCCTCGCTAATCTCTTTTACTGTAGGCTGAGAAATATATGCAGCTTTTTGAGTTAATTTTATCTACTAAAGAGCCCTCCCTTGATCTAATTGTATTTTGTAGCTCAAGACAGTCGACCGAGCTTCTTTCAAGCTTGTAAGCGGATAGGTATTTTGACTATTGAATCAGTCGCGATATTGAAATACTATTTTCCCCCTAGGAAATATGTAAGCAGACAATGAATCCCTGTCGGTTACTACTGCTATTTTTCCCGCGGTTTTTCATCATTTGATTTAAGCCATAAATCACTTAATACCATCTTGCTACCTGTATTCTCTATAACGAATATATTAGTATTTTGATTTCTAAATTATGTACATAATGGTTCTTAAAACATGGTGAGCTTTATTAAACTTTGAAGCACTATTAATGATATTAATTTTCAACTTTCACTCAAATATTATTAATATTTAATTATTTAGTTAGTTTTACATATACTTTGAAATACGTAGAGATTGTTTAAATGATAAAACCTATTGTGATGTTCGATATGGATGGAACATTACTCGATTTAGCTTTTGACGATTTGATTTGGAATACTCGCCTACCTGAACGTCACGCAGAAACACACCAATGCACACTTGAAGAAAGCAAAGCAATACTGCATGCCTTCTATCAACAACACAATCATACGCTGTGTTGGTACTCCTCCAAATATTGGACTGAAAAAGTGGAAGTCGATGTACTACAACTGCAATACGACCATCAAGATAAAATTGCACCTCGTCTGGGCTGTTTTGAGCTTTTAGAACAATTAAAACAACAAGGTTATCGCTGTTGGTTACTGACCAATGCTGACTTAGCAGGTTTACAACTCAAACTTGAAAATGTCGATTTAAGCCCTTATTTTGAAGTAATGATCAGCAGTGAAGAAATTGGTTATTCGAAAGAATGTGTAGAATTTTGGGAAATTTTGCAGCAAAAACATCATTTCGATCCACAAAATGCAGTCATGCTAGACGATACTGAAAAAGTGTTACAAGGTGCTGAAAAATTTGGAATATCCCAACTCATCACCATTTTACAGCCTTCTAGTGGTCGTCCTATACGCCAAGCTCAAGATTTAAACTACCCCGCTATTCAGAATCTTACTGAACTGCTCCCATTGATTGAAATATCAGTCACCACTCGAAAGGAATTCAATGTCAAAACAGCCTGAATCACTTGTAACGGAATCAATACGTGTAGATAAATGGCTTTGGGCTGCACGCTTTTTTAAAACCCGTTCAATTGCCAAAGATGCCATCGAAGGCGGTAAAGTTCATTTAAATGGTGAACGTGTAAAAGTTTCAAAAGAAATTCGTGTTGGTATGGAACTCACCATTCGACAAGGCTTTGATCAAAAAACAGTGCAAATTAAAGCCCTGTCTGCGGTACGTGGTGGCGCACCAATTGCCCAACAACTTTATGAAGAAACAGAAGTCAGTATTGCACGTCGAGAGTTGCTTTCCTCACAGAGAAAATTGCATAATCTTGCTCGACCTGAACATCGTCCAAGTAAAAAAGACCGTCGTGATATCAACAGGTTTAAACAGGACAATGATCAAAAATTTGACCAACAATGGTCGTATTTGGATGACTCTGTTTAGACTTAGACCAAGCAGATAGACAGTGCGACATATGATGTCGCCAACATCTAAATAAACATAGAAGATCACCGTTTTTTCTGTCACTATGACTGCCGTGGACATAGACTGAATCTAAGACATCCACTTAAGTTATTAGTGATATACATCGTTTTTGAGGTTATGAGATGGATGATAATAAAAGTAAGGCACTGAACGCAGCGCTCAGCCAAATTGAGAAACAGTTCGGTAAAAACAGTGTGATGCGTTTAGGTGACAACACCGTACAAGCGGTTGAAGTGGTCTCTACAGGATCACTTACACTGGATATTGCACTCGGTATTGGTGGTTTACCGAAAGGTCGTATTGTTGAGATCTATGGTCCTGAGTCTTCAGGTAAAACAACCATGACTTTACAAGCCATTGCAGAATGTCAAAAAGCCGGTGGCACATGTGCCTTTATTGATGCCGAACATGCGCTTGACCCACAATATGCCCGTAAATTGGGTGTCGATATTGAAAACCTATTGGTTTCTCAACCCGATCACGGTGAGCAAGCCTTAGAAATTGCCGACATGTTGGTACGTTCAGGTGCAGTCGATATGATTGTTGTCGATTCTGTCGCAGCATTGACACCAAAAGCCGAAATTGAAGGTGAAATGGGCGACTCACACATGGGCTTACAAGCACGTTTGATGAGCCAAGCACTGCGTAAAATTACAGGGAATGCCAAGCGTTCAAACTGTATGGTCATCTTCATTAACCAAATTCGTATGAAAATTGGTGTGATGTTTGGTAGCCCTGAAACCACAACTGGTGGTAATGCCCTTAAATTCTACGCTTCAGTACGTTTAGATATCCGCCGTATTGGTCAGGTTAAAGAAGGCGATGAAATTGTCGGTTCAGAAACCCGTGTTAAAGTTGTTAAAAATAAAATGGCACCACCATTCCGTGAAGCATTATTCCAAATTTTGTACGGCAAAGGCGTGAACCATTTAGGTGAATTGATTGATCTTGCTGTTGCACAAGAACTCGTCAATAAAGCGGGCGCTTGGTATTCTTACAAAGGCGAAAAAATTGGACAAGGTAAAAACAATGCCATTCGCCATCTTGAAGAAAACAAACACATTGCAGAAGAGTTAGACAAGCTCATTCGTGAAAAATTGCTCACCACTGCAAATGTTGCGCCTGATGAAAAAGATGAAGAAGAACCAGATTTTAAAGATGCTTAAATTACAATTCCCTAATTCAAAGTATTGATATAAAACGCTCTTCGGAGCGTTTTTTTATGATGCGATAAATTATATTTAACGCAGAATAATACATTCAACAATCGCATTCAACGTTACACTTAACCTGAAAGATACTTTTTAAATTTCAAAATGACTATGACCGAACCTAAATTTACCAAACTCATTGACTATGATGCACTCAAACAACAGTTTGGAGAATCAGATCCTGAATATGTTTCAATGTCCAATGAAGAAACGTTAGATCAAGATGCTTTACGATTTTCAGCCAATGATCGCAATAAAAAATCATCAAGCAAGCAACACTCAACTCAAGAGGATAATGATGGTTCTGATCTTGATGATCAAGATGACACTTCTAAGCAAGTACAAAAACCTACACTCACAGGCACTCGCCTGCGCTCGTATGCCTTTGCCGTACTGACCCGTAGAGAATACTCAAAAAAAGATTTAATTGAAAAATTGGCTTTATATGCTGAAAGCCGAGATGAAGTAAACACGCTCGTAGATGAACTCTCTAGAGAGAATTACCAAAGCGATCAACGTGTTGCTGAAATGCTCGTGAGAAGCCAAATACGCAAAGGAAAAGGCCCAAATCGCATAAAGTTAGCGCTTAGAGCAAAAAGTATTGATAGTGAGCTTGCCAAGAACGACATGAATGAAATCGACTGGTATGAAGAAGCCTATCAGCTTAAAGTCAAAAAATATGGTACAGATGTGAGTAAAGACCCAAAAATCAAAGCAAAACAAATTCGATTTTTACAATACAGAGGTTTTGAAATGGATGCGATTATGAAAGCGATATCAAGAAGAGAAGAATAAATAAGAAGATAAAATCAATATTATTTTAATTATGGTGGCAGCCCTACTAGCAAAACCTCGGCACATCATAATTCCGATACCGTTGCTACCTTCCGGTCCTGGCGGGGTTTTCAGATTACAATTGCGAAGCCACCAGCAGGGCCACCATTACAAGAAGAGAGTATAGAGATTTTTTTACATCTTGCAAGTGTGTATTGCAACTTTAAGCAAGCCACTCATTCATTTGAATATTTATTCATCAATTTTCGTTTTTTATCGCTTAAATTGTGGCAATTGAACAATTACAGACACATCATCTCCATCATTTAAACCAATATATGGCGACATTGTAAAAGCCACTTGCAATTCAATGCAGAGCCGTTTTTAATGAGCTTAACCCTATTATTTTGATGTATATCCCTTATCAAAAATAAGTAAATACATACCTGTTGTTCAAGATGGATTTCATTATGCTCAGAAAGCATGCTTTACTCGCAATTTCACTGCTTAGTTCGATCACACTTTATGCGGTTCCCATTGAATCCAATTCACTCAGCGGATCGACTGCTTCTAATATTGGAAATAGCAACTCCCCGATCAACGGTAATATGAATTGGGATTTATTACAAAAAAATCAAAATCTTGAAAATCAAGTCCGCGAACTACGTGGAAAAATTGAAGAACAAGATTACGCGATTGAACAACTCACCAAAGAACTGACGAGTAAATATACCGATTTAGACCAACGCTTAGAGCTTCTTAACCAACGCTTAGATCCAGACAGCGATACGCAACAAGAAGCCACCGCTGAATCTCAAACAGAAGGTGCCCAAGAACCCGCTTCAAACGCACAACAAACCATCCCACTTAGCCCAATTCCAACCGTACCAAACAAATAAAACTGATTACCAAATACAAAAAAGACATCATCAAGATGTCTTTTTTCGTTTCAAGCTATTTTATACAATATTTAACGCACAACACCACGTTCAGACTGTGTCAGTGAATCAATAAGTAATTGTACTTCTGCTACTTCCGGCAAAATTTCAGATTGGATCTGTTCAATCGCCTGTGCTGTAGTCAATCCTGATTTATAAATCAGTTTAAATGCAGTACGTAAACCTTGAATGGTATTTTTCGACCAACCTTTACGGCGCATACCTTCAACATTCATGCCAAATGCATGTGCAGGATTACCCGACACCATCACATAAGCAGGAACATCTTTTAAAATCAATGATGCACCACCAACCATACTGTAAGAATCAATCTTACAAAATTGATGAATACCTGAGTTACCACCAATGATCACAAAGCTACCAATATGAACATGACCAGCTACGCCTACATTGTTCGCAAAAATATTGTGATCACCCACCACACAATCATGTGCAATATGGGTATTAACCATCAGTAAATTATGGCTACCAATTTTAGTCAAAGCTTTGTCTTGCACAGTACCGCGGTGCAAACTACAGTGTTCACGAATTTTATTGTGATCACCAATTTCCAGCCAAGTTTCCTCGCCCTGATATTTTAAATCTTGGCAAACTTCACCCACACTGGCAAATTGAAAAATTTCGTTGTGTTCACCAATTCGAGTATATCCACCCACAACAACGTGTGAGTGAAGCTGTGTACCTGAACCGATGCTGACATTGGGACCAATAATACAATACGGCCCAATTTTAACATCAGCCGCGATCACGGCTGATGGGTCAATAATTGCAGTTGAATGGATTAAATCTTTATTGCTCATGCCTGCTCTAATTTCTGATGAGAAATGATAATTTCAGCGGTTGCTGCAATCACGCCGTCTACACTGGCAGTACATAAATACTTGTAAATGCCACGTTTTTGCATGAGTAACTCTGATTTTAGCACGAGTTGATCACCTGGTACGACTTGTTTTTTAAATCGTATCTTTTCTGCACCTGCAAAAAGGAACAATGAACCTGGGCTAGGCTTTTCATCATTCATGATAAAACCCAGCACACCCGATATTTGAGCCATCGCCTCAACAATCAGCACACCCGGCATAATTGGATAGCCCGGAAAATGTCCCTGCATAAACTCTTCATTAATAGAAACATTTTTATAACCAGTGATGGCATTTTCAGTAACTTCAATCACACGATCAACCAATAGAAATGGGTAACGATGTGGAAGATACTCACGGATGGTCTGTACCTGCATCGGAAGTTCAGGTACTGCAAATGGTAATGATTTTAACTCAGACATAATTATTTACGCGACTTTAAAGTTGTTTCAAGAGACTCAATGCGAGTTTGCATATCATCAAGCTTTTTCACAATTCGGGTCAATGGCACATCTGCTAATTGTCGAAGGCGAACCACGGTACGTTTCCACTGCCCTGATTCAAATAAACCTGTTCCTGAAGAATATGATCCTGCTTCAGAAATAGTTTTTGTGACCATTGACATTCCTGTAATCGTCACGTTATCAGCCAATGAAATATGACCTACGAGACCTACACCACCAGCAAGCACACAGTTTTTGCCAATTGTTGTGCTTCCTGCAACACCACACTTCGCTGCAATCGCAGTATGCGCACCAATTTTAACGTTATGGGCGATTTGCACAAGGTTATCAATAATTACCCCTTGTTCTAAAATCGTATCATCCAAAGCACCACGATCAATACTACAATTTGACCCAATTCGGACATCATTTGCAATCTGAACTGAACCCAATTGTGCAATACGGTGCCATTTTCCTTGATAAGGTGCGAAACCAAAACCCTCACCACCAATCACAGTATTGGCATGAATACGCACTCGATCACCCAATTTACTCGCAGCAGTAATGGTCACATGTGAATCAATAAAACAATCCTTACCAATCTCGACACCATCATCAATTTTAACTTGAGATTGAATAATGGTATTTGCACCAATAACACAATTTTCACCAATGACCGTGTAATGCCCAATATAAGCATCATCAGCCACAATAGCAGAAGGATCAATTTGCGCTGTACTTTCGATACCACGTTTTTGCACTTTTATTTCAAATGCATGTGTCAGTATGGCAAAAGCAAGATAGGGATTATCGACAATGATAAAGTTTTGATGGGCTGTCAGTTTTGACTGTAAAGCAGCAGGAATAATCAACGCCCCCGCTTTTGAGGCTTGTGCTGCCTCTATATATTTTTCACCATTCACAAACGCAATGTGATGGGGTTGTGCCTGTTCTAAACTGGCAAGATTCTGAAGTACAAGATTGTGTTGACCAACTGACTCACCTCTAACGAGTTGAGCCAATTCATCAAGTTGAAAACGATTGGATTTCATTGCTTATTTGATTGCATTAACCTTTTGAATCATTTTAGCAGTTAAATCATACTTCGAGTCAAATGCAATCACCGAATTCTTATTCAATACCAAATCAAGGCTATTTTCAGTGCGCAATTGTTCAGCAGCTTGCTTTACACGTGTTTCAAATACTGAGTTGGTATTTTGAATGGCAGACTGAACTTTTGTTTGTACACCTTGTTGAATGGTTTGAAACTCAGTCACTTTCGCTTGATACTGTGCATTAATTTGCTGTGCATTTGCACCTTGAGCCTGTGCTTTTTGCTTCAATGCTTCAATGTCTTTAGTAATTTGCTCAAGTTTAGCTGTTTGAGGCTTTACTGTTTGCTCAAGTACTGAATTTTGTTGTTTCAAATAAGTACTGCTTTCAACCACTTTTTCAATATCAACAACACCATAGCCTGCAGCCTGTGTTAAACCTGTAACACTCATTGCCAAACCTAATAATGCAACTTTCATTTTTTTCATCATTATTCCTTTAGTTATATATTAAAATAAAACTCAACAATCGGGAGACCGCACTTAGAAAGTACGGCCAATTTCAAACTGAATTTCTTTAGTTTCATCGCCTGGCTTATCATTCAATGGGAATGCATAACTCAATGACAATGGACCAATCATGGTAATCCAAGTAAAGCCAACACCTACGCTGTAACGCATATTACCAAAATCAAAATCGTAATTATCCTTACAATATTGTTTAGCATCAACGCCTTTATCGCCATTACCGCCCTCAAAATACACCGTACCTGTTGCTGTATTACAAGCCGTATCAAAGACTTGTGCACCTTCAGCAAAGATCACAGGACGAATTTGACGTGCCCAATCACCTTTAAATGGAACAGGTAACGCAATTTCTGTACCAAACTGAATAAGTGCATTACCACCCACTTCTTCTGGATCATAATCTTTGGTCTTACGTTCATTATAGGTCACACCTGGATATTTTGGACCCAAGGTACTGTTATCATAACCACGTACCGAACCATAACCGCCCGCATAGAAGTTTTTATAGAATGGTAAATCATTACCATAGCCTAACTTACCATAACCACGCCAAACAAAATCATGACCCAATGGGAAGTAAGCTTGTGCATCATAGGTGAGTTTCTGATATTCAACATCACTACCCGGCAATGCAATTTCAGCATTCACACGATGTGACATACCTGAAGTTGGGAAAATTGGACGGTTCAATGTGTTATATGACCAACCCAAGTTCAGATTATAGGTTAAAAATTCACCCTCAAAGGCATCATCATAAGGAATCTCTGTCACACTACACTGAGTCCCTGTAATAACATCTTTACCAGTTGTCGGATCTTTTTCAGTAATGTCTTTTATTTGTGAATTACCATCACTATCTAATGGACAATAACTTGATTGATGTGTCGTTTTACCACCATGTGACAACAAATAATCACGAACATAGGTAGAAACATACGCACCTGTAGTGACTTTGGTGTTATCAATATTTAAACCTGCACTGACATTTTGGTTTTCATCAATTGGATAACCAAAGGTCAAACCACCACCCAAACTGTCTGTAACGTAGTTATTAACGTTATAGTCATCATTGAGTTTGGTTTTACGGTAATACATATTGTAACCACGACTCACACCATCAATCGTGAAATATGGATCGGTTACACTTAAGTTATAATAATCTTGCGTTTCTGAACGTGAAAGATCAATCGCAACACGGTTACCTGTCCCCAAGAAGTTAGTTTGACTCAAACCCGCTTGGAAGGTAATACCGCCATTTTGTGAATAACCCACTGCCAAAGTACTTGTACCCGAATGCTGCTCTTCAACTTCAATATTCAAATCTACTTGATCGGGTGCATTTGGAATACGTGTTGGTTTTACATCAACTTTACTAAAGAAACCCGTCCGCTCTAAACGAACTTTAGACAAGTCAATTTTTTCATTGCTTGCCAATGCACCTTCCATTTGACGCATTTCACGGCGTAACACTTCATCAGCTGTCTTGGTATTACCTGAGAAGTTAATACGACGCACAGTCACTTGCTGACCAGGATTGATATAAAAGTTTAAATCAACCACATGTGTTTCATTGTTAATTTCAGGTACAACATTCACTTCAGTGTAGTAATAACCTGCATTACCATACTTACGCAACAGCAACTGTTTAACAGCATTGACTTTTTCTTGCGAATACGTTGTGCCATCTTTATAAATTTGTAAGGCTTTCAATTCTTCAGGTTTATACAGTGCATCACCTAAAAACTTGGTTTCACCAAACTTAAATTGTTCACCTTCATGTATAGACACTTCAATAAAGATATTCTTTTTATCTTCACTGATATTTAGATTTGAACTGTTAATATCAAAGTTGATATAACCTTTGTTCAAATACAGCGCACGCAAAGACTCTAAACTCGCCGCCATTTTCTCGCGTGCATAGCGGTCATTACGTGAAATAACAGACAACCAACCGCTTTCTTTTACAGCAAAGGCTTGTTTGATTTCATCATCTGTAAAAACAGTATTACCAATCACATTGATATCAAAAACTTTTGCAGGTTTCCCTTCATTAAAGTTTATATCTAAGTCAACACGATTATTTGGACGAGCAACCGTTTCAACTTTCACATCAGCATCATAACGACCTTGTTGTGCATACTGTTGCTCAAGCTCAGTTTCTAATGTTTGTAATGCAGACTTCTTCAGCACTTCGCCTTCAGCAAGTCCCATTTTTTTCAAACCTTCTTCCAATGCTTCTTTTGGAATCAGTTTATTGCCTTTGAAGTTAATTTTAGAAATGATTGGCCGTTCAACAACGGTGAATACCAATACATCATTGTCTTTACTCGCTTTAATATCATCAAACATATTGCTTGCATAAAGCGTACGAATTGAATCTGCAATAATAAGATCTGAAATGCGACCGCCACTACTGACTGGCAACATTGCCAGTACACTACTTTGAGTCAAACGAACCAAACCATCTACACGGATATCACGTGCAATAAATTCGTCTGCTGCATATACGTGTTGTACAGCTGCCATCGCACTAACAAGTGCAAGTGGCATAAATAAATGTGAACGCTGCATGCCTATTATTTTCCAGTAAAGTTAAATGTCCATCTATAACGTTTATAAACGCATAAAATCATTAAATATTGCAAGTATCATCATGCTACCCAGCAATAACATACCAATTTTTAAACCAACCAATTGTATTTGTTCAGAAACAGGTTTACCGCGAATAGCTTCAATGATGTAATAAACCAAATGACCACCATCAAGCATTGGTATTGGCAATAAATTCAAGATTCCTAAACTTACACTCATCAGTGCCATAAAGGAAATAAAGGTTTGCCAACCCATTTCAGCACTTTGACCTGCCACTTTTGCAATGGTAATGGGACCAGATAGATTATCTAAACCAATCAAACCACGTACCATTTTCACCATAGAGTTCAATATCATCGCTGAAATTTGACCCGTTTTTTCAACCGCCATGACCGCAGCTTCAGCAGGATTATATTGTATGGTTTGTTTATATTCAGCAGGAATATTGACCTGACCTGTCTGTGCCTGAACACCCAACATACCGGTCACTTGTCCCATATTGTCACGCTTGCCTTGCGGCATCACTTTTAAATGAACAATTTGACCATTTCGCAATACATCCATTGCCAAGAGTTTTTCAGGTGATTTTTGTACCACATCAACCACGTCAAACCAATCTTTCATTGGGACTTGATTAATCGCAACAACCTTATCACCTTCTTTCATGCCTTGACGAATCGCTGCACCATCTTCACTGAGCTTATATACAACCGCAGGAATCTCAGGACGATATGGTACAAAACCTAATACATCAAAAGGTGATTGTGTTTGGTCTTTTAAGAAAGACTGAATGGGTAATATAAAATTTTGTACTTGTCCTTGACGCTCAACTTTTACATCAATATGTCCCGTTTCACCGACACGATCAACCAATGCATAATTAAGTTTTTCCCAATTTAGCGTTTCAGTGCCATCAATGGCAACAATTTTATCACCCGCTTGCAATTGCACAGTTGCTGCAGGAGTATTCGGTAAGATTTTACCAATACGCGTATTGAGTTGTTCTTGTGATGGTAAAAATAGAACCCAAAACAAGAATGCTGCAAAAATCAGATTCACCAATGGTCCTGCTGCAACAATCGCAATACGTTTCCACGGTGATTGGCGGTTAAATGCATAAGGTAAATCTTCTGCACTGACATTACCTTCACGCTCATCGAGCATTTTGACATAACCACCTAAAGGCAAAGCCGAAAGCTGATATTGAATGCCTGATTTTTTCGATGTCCATTTCAGTACGACAGGACCAAAGCCAATGGAGTAAACCAAAACTTTGACACCCAACTTACGAGCAACCCAATAATGACCAAATTCATGAATCGCAATGAGTGGACCCAGTAAAAAGATGGCAGCAACAATCATAAAAAGAACATTCATGTCTTAGCTTCCCAGTTGTAAAATGCGCTGTTCAGCAACCTGACGAGCAAGTCGATCTGTGTGCAAAATAATATCAATACTTTCTGCAACACCATTTTGAACATGATTAAGCGTATGTTCAACTGTTTCCGCAATTTGTAAGAAACCAATTTTTTGCTGTAAAAATGCAGACACTGCAATTTCATTGGCTGCATTTAAAATTGCAGGTGCCAAACCACCATGCTTCATCGCTTGGCGTGCCAATTTTAATGCAGGAAAACGAACTAAATCGGGTTCTTGAAAATCTAATTGTGAATGCACAAATACATCAAGTGGTGGCACATGTGTTTCAATACGCTCAGGCCATGCAAGTGCATGTGCAATTGGCGTACACATATCAGGATTACCCATTTGAGCCAACGTTGAACCATCCACATACTGAACCATAGAGTGAATAATACTTTGTGGATGAACAACCACTGTAACAAAATGTTCTTTAATTGAAAATAAATGACACGCTTCGATCAATTCTAGACCTTTATTCATCAAGGTTGCCGAATCTACCGATATTTTTTGTCCCATTGACCAATTCGGATGCTTACAGGCTTGTGCAGGCGTGACTTGTTTTAATTGTTCTAAGCTATGGTCACGAAATGGCCCACCTGAAGCAGTCAATAAAACTTGCTTCACACCGAGTAAAGGCTCACCTTGTTTTTCGATTTGTAAATAATTTTGAGGAAGACATTGAAATATTGCATTATGTTCAGAGTCTACTGGCAGTAACAATGCTTGATGCTTTTTAGCCGCTTGAATCATAATGTCGCCCGACATCACTAAGGCTTCTTTATTGGCAAGTAAAACACGCTTACCTGCTTTCACTGCCGCCAATGTTGGCAACAAACCTGCTGCACCAACAATTGCTGCCATAACAACATCGACATCTGCATGTTCTGAAACAGCAATTAAACCAGCCTCATCACTCAAAATTTCAATATCATGAATATTGATTGCTTTAAGTAACGTCTGTAATTCATCCACTTTTGCCGTAGGTACAACCGCTATTTTCGGTCGATACTGCCTGCATATTTCACTTAGCTCTTTCATACGACTATATGCCGTCACTGCAAAAACCAAATATTTGTCAGGATGTTGCTCCAAAATTTTAAGCGTACTTAAACCAATGGAACCCGTAACACCTAATATACAGACAGATTGTAACATCTATAAATTTACACCAATAAGTTTTAAAACAGTTAAACCTGCTGCAAAAATAGGCGCAGCAGCAAGTAAAGAATCAATTCTATCGAGTACACCGCCATGACCTGGCAAAATACGTCCTGAATCTTTAATCCCAGCACGACGCTTAATCATTGATTCAAACAAATCACCCTGTACCGAACTAAACACGGTAACAATAGATAAAATCAGAAAAAGAATATGTTGTGAGAGCGTTAGATTCAAGTAAACCGTCTGCACAATTACAATAATAATAGCAACTGTGACAATTCCACCCAACAAACCTTCAATTGACTTATTTGGACTGACTGAAGGTGCAAGTTTGCGGCGACCAAATTTACGCCCAACAAAGTATGCGCCACTATCTGCACCCCAAACCAAGAGGAACAAATACATAAGCCACCAAGGTGAACTTTGCCAAACATTGAAAATTGCAGTGACAGCAGCAGTAATGAGCACCAATCCAACCACATAAAGACTGGCATTATACCAACCATCATATTCTGGATAAGATTTCACCCAATGCACACTAACAATCCAAGTTAAAATAGAAGCAACCCAAAGCAACAATGCTAAGTCAGCAAAATAGAGTGCCAGACCTGAAAGACCTGCTGTAAGCAACCCAAAGCCAGCTGCTTTAAGTTTGTTTACACTGTCATGCTCATCACGTGGCATAAGTTTAAACCACTCATAACCACCTGCCCCCGCCATAAGAATCATCAATACATACATCGGGTAAGGTGACGGAGTGGCAAACATACAACTGAGTACCACCGCAACCAATACCAATGCGGTTATTATCCGCTCTAACATTATTATTTCTCTGTATTCTGTTGTTGGATTTGCTCTGATGTTTGCCCAAAACGTCGTTCACGACCCGCAAACACACCAAATGCGTGACTAAGTTCTTCAACAGTAAACTCAGGCCATAAGGTCTGAGTAAAATATAATTCTGCATAGGCAGCTTGCCATAACAGAAAATTCGACAGACGATAATCCCCACCCGTACGAATGAGTAGATCTACAGGCGGTAAGTCACCCAGACTAATGTGCTGCCCAAATCGTTCAGCATCAATCTGATCAACCTCAAGCTCTTGATCTTTCACCATTTGCGCAAGCTGACGCGCTGTATTTGAGATATCCCACATACCGCCATAACTAACCGCAATTGTTAACGTCATGTTAGTGAAATTAGCAGTCCTTTGCTCAGCATGCAACATTAATTCACGTAGTTCAGGTGAAAGTCGACTACGATCACCAATAAAACGCAAAGCAATTTCAAAGTTAATCATGCGAGGAATTTGCTCAAGAATTGTTTCTTCAAGCAATTTCATCAGCAAATCTACTTCATACTGTGGACGATTCCAGTTTTCACTGGAAAAAGCATAAATGGTCAGTGCAGTTATATTTTGTGTGCGACAATGTTCTACAATTGGATCAAGAACATTCTTTCCTTCGCGATGGCCATCGCCTTTTTGCAACTGTTTCTTTTTAGCAAAACGATTGTTGCCATCCATGATGATGGCAACATGTTTCGGAAGAGACGGGTCTTCAGATGTGGTCATTGTAAATCTTAGACCTTCATCAATTCAGCTTCTTTTGCAGCAAGACGTTTTTCAACTTCTGCAACAAATTTATCAGTGATTTTTTGAACATCATCACTTGCACGACGATCATCATCTTCAGAAATGTCTTTCTCTTTCAACAATGCTTTAATATCACCCAATACATCACGGCGAATGTTACGAATCGCAACTTTGGCATTTTCAGCTTCGTTACGTGCAACTTTTTGCATGTCTTTACGTGTTTCTTCAGTCAATGCAGCCATTGGCACACGAATAGTATCTGAAGTCACTGGGTTTAAACCCAAATCTGACTCGCGAATCGCTTTATCAATAGCAGAAACCATTGAGCGTTCAAACGGCTGTACAACCAAAGTACGTGAATCTTCAACGCCAACGCTTGCCACTTGATTCAATGGAACATCAGAACCATAGTAAGAAACCATAACGCCATTTAAAATGGATGGATGCGCACGACCCGTACGAACCTTTGCAAAACCATGCTCCAAAGATTCTAAAGACTTGTTCATACGCTCTTCAGCATCTTTTTTCAGATCGTTAATCATATGATCTTCCTTACTTATTTATTCAAAAACAAAAAATTAAAGTTCAGCAGTATAAAGTGCTTTCAGGCTCACGTACATTAATTTGTAACGTGAGTTCCTTCTTTTTCACCCATTACCACAGAAAGCAATGCACCCGATTTATTCATATCAAATACTTGTAGTGGTACATTATGATCACGACATAGACAAATTGCGGTTAAATCCATTACACCTAGCTTTTCATCAAGTACTTGATCAAAAGTTAATGTGTCATATTTAACAGCATCATCGTATTTGCTTGGATCTTTGTTGTACACACCATCTACTTTTGTTGCTTTCAAAATCAAATCTGATTCAATTTCGATACCACGTAAACAAGCGGCTGTATCTGTAGTAAAGAATGGGTTACCCGTACCTGCAACAAATACGCACACTTCACCTTGGGTAAGGTGACGAATCGCATCACGGCTTGAATATGATTCAACCACTGTACCAATTGGAAGTGCTGACATTAAACGCGTTTTGATATTACGGCGTACCAATGCATCACGTAATGCCAAACCGTTCATTACAGTTGCAAGCATACCCATCTGGTCACCTGTTACACGACCAACCAAACCTTCTTTTTGCAATTGGCTACCACGGTAAAGGTTACCACCACCCACCACGATACCCACTTGCACACCCAAACCTACCAAATGTGCGATGGATAAAGACATTTGATCAAGTACTTGTGCATCAATCCCCATGTCTTTATTTCCAGCCAATGCTTCACCAGAAAGTTTAAGTAAAATGCGCTCGTAACGTGGCTTTTTTGAATCCATCATGAGTGTACTCCAAAGTCTATATTTAAAATTTTATCTGTATTTCTTTAAAAATTTCTTAAACTTAAGCTGATTTCACACGAATTAGTTTAGCAAATAGGTCATATTCATCTGCATCGGTAATTTCAACTTCAAGTAAATCACCTGACTTGATCAGTGATTTATCAATATCTTCAACAAAGACATTGCCATCAATTTCAGGTGCATCTGCATAAGAACGTGCAATTACAACTGGGAATTCTTCGTCTAAATCATCAACCAATACAGTCATCGTTTGACCAATACGCTTCTGTAGTTTCGCAGCCGAAATAGCTTGTTGAACTTCCATAAAGCGTTCATAGCGTTCTTGCTTGATTTCTTCAGCCACATGATCAGGTAGATCATTTGCAGTTGCACCCTCAACAGGTGAATACGTGAAACAGCCAACGCGATCAAGCTGTGCTTCTTTCAACCAATCAAGCAACATCACGAAGTCTTCTTCAGTTTCACCTGGGAAGCCAACGACAAAGGTAGATCGAAGAACCAATTCTGGACATTTTTCACGCCATAACTTTAGACGTTCCAATGTATTTTCACTATGGGCTGGTCGCTTCATCAATTTTAAGATGCGTGGACTGGCATGCTGAAAAGGAATATCTAGATACGGAAGAATTTTGCCTTGCGCCATTAAATCAATCACAGCATCAACATGCGGATATGGGTAGACATAGTGCAAACGCACCCAAATGCCCAACTGACCCAATGCTTCACACATATCAAAAAACTTAGTTTTAACTGGCTGACCATTCCAGAAATCCAACTTATATTTGGTGTCTAAACCATAAGCTGAAGTATCTTGTGAAATGACCAAAACTTCTTTCACCCCTGCATTTTTTAATGCTTGGGCTTCAGATAAAACTGAACCCACTGGACGTGAAACAAGATCACCACGCATACTTGGAATAATACAGAATGTGCAACGGTGGTTACAGCCTTCCGATATTTTCAAATACGCATAATGTTTTGGCGTCAAACGAATGCCTTGTTCAGGAACAAGATCAATAAACGGATTGTGCTTTGGCGGTTGAGGTACATATTCGTGTACTGCTTCCATTACATCTTGATATGCCGCAGCACCTGTTACTTTTAAAACATTCGGATGCATTTGGCGGATTTTTGCTTCATCCTTACCTAAACACCCTGTCACAATTACACGACCATTGGCACTCATGGCTTCGCCAATGGCGTCCAATGATTCTTGTACTGCTGATTCAATAAAACCGCAGGTATTCACAACGACCAAATCTGCACCAGCATAATCTGATGCAACATCATAACCTTCAGTCTTTAACTGAGTTAAAATTCGTTCAGAATCGACCAATGCCTTAGGACAACCTAAAGATACAAAACCGACTTTGGGGGACTTCATGAATCTATGCTCCACTATATTGCGCATATTGTATGACTTTTCTGATTATAAAAACAGTTGTAAACGGCACTCTTTGTATAACGCACCAAAATACAACCAATGTATTTTCAAAATACCTCAATTGCACCAAAATGAATCAAAAGTGTTGTAATGTGAATAGACTCAAGTGCCTACTGAAACAAAAAAGCTCAGTTAATGCACATTTCCACTCAAACACATGGCAAATCTGCACAATAATGAAAAGTTGGCGTGCATTTTGCTTTAGAACTGCTCAGTTGAATGACACATATAAATCAGTACAAAATTCACACTGATGTTTTTACACTGAGTAGCAGAAGACGCAAGGCAAACCACCATTGCGCTATTTCATATAGGAATTTTGGACGAATGGATCAATATCCAACGATCGATTACAGACTTTTGGTCGATAACATGACCACTGCGATTTTACTGATCGATAGTCAACTGAATATTTTTTATTTAAATTCGTCTTGCGAAGCGCTTTTTGATATCAGTCTACTTCGTGCATCAGGTCAACCAGTGATGAACCTACTGCATGCACCGAATGATCATTTCAACACCCATGAAGCCCTACTCAATACTTTAAAAACGAGTCAATCTTATACACGCCGTGAAGCGACTATTAATGTCAATTTTAAAGATATGCATGTCGATTACAGCGTGTCGCAGCTCAACACAGGTAAACCATATCATCCATTGTTAATGATTGAGCTAAACCCAATTGATCGTATGTTGAAAATATCTAAAGAAGAAAATTTAATTCAACAACATCAAGTCGCTCGCCAATTGATTCGCGGTGTAGCACATGAAATTAAAAATCCATTGGGTGGTATTCGTGGCGCTACGCAATTGCTTGCCCGTAGTTTAAATGATCCACAATATGCAGAATTTACCGACATTATTATTAGCGAAGTCGATCGCCTCAGAAATCTTGCCGATACCATGCTCGGCTCACGCCAATTGCCAAGTTATGAATTGACCAATGTGCATGAACCGCTTGAGCGAGTACGTGCGTTGGTGGCAAATCAAACCAAAAAGAAAGTCAAAATTACCCGTGACTACGACCTCTCGTTACCGGAAGTCAAAGCTGACAGAGATCAACTCATTCAAGTGATGCTCAATGTTAGCGTCAATGCCATTCAAGCCATGACTGAAAATAAAGAATTTTTTGTCGATCATCAGCCCGAACTCATTTTAAGAACACGTATTCAACGACTTGTTACCATTAATGGCACACTACATCGCTCAACACTGCGTATTGATATTGAAGACAATGGTCTAGGAATTCCAGAAGATATTATCGAATCGGTGTTTTATCCACTCGTAACAGCGCGTGCAAGTGGAACAGGTTTAGGTTTAAGCATCGCACAAAATATCATGCATCAACATAACGGAATGATTGATTGTCAATCTGTTCCCGGAAAAACAATATTTAGCCTCTATTTACCTTGGGAGACAAACCATGTCACATCATAAAATTTGGGTCATTGATGATGACCGTGCCATGCGTTGGGTGTTGGAAAAAACATTCAAGGAGGAAGGCTTTGAAGTGACGAGTTTTGAAGAAGCGCAATCTGCACTCGATGAATTACCTCACAATGCACCTGATGTCATTTTGACTGACATTCGTATGCCCGGCATCGATGGTTTAACCTTTTTAGCCAAAGTCAAAAACAATTATCCTGATTTACCCGTCATTATTATGACAGCGCACTCAGACTTAGAGTCTGCGGTGTCGAGTTATCAAACTGGGGCTTTTGAATATCTACCTAAGCCTTTCGATATTGATGAAGCTCTTGCCTTAGTCAATCGTGCGATTTTACATCTCAACAAATTACAGCAACAAGAATCTGCGAAATCTGTAAAACCCATTCAGACCACTGAAATTATTGGTGAATCTCCTGCTATGCAGGAAGTATTTCGTGCCATTGGTCGCCTATCGCAATCACATATTACTGTGTTAATTAATGGTGAATCTGGTACAGGGAAAGAATTGGTTGCACATGCATTACACCGCCATTCACCTCGCGGTAATAAACCTTTTATTGCACTTAATATGGCAGCCATTCCCAAAGATTTAATTGAAACTGAACTTTTCGGACATGAGAAAGGTGCCTTTACAGGTGCAAATACTCAACGTCAGGGACGTTTTGAACAAGCCAATGGCGGTACGCTGTTTTTAGATGAAATTGGCGATATGCCTTTTGAAACCCAAACACGCCTTTTACGTGTATTGGCAGATGGCGAATTTTATCGTGTTGGCGGACACATGCCCGTTAAAGTCGATGTACGGATTGTGGCAGCAACACATCAAGATTTAGAAAAACTGGTGTATGATGCTCGCTTCCGTGAAGACTTATATCACCGTTTAAATGTCATTCGTATTCACATTCCAAAACTCGCACATCGCTCAGAAGATATTCCAATGCTTGCACAACATTTCCTCGCACGTGCAGGTAAAGAGCTGGGTGTTAGCCCGAAAATTTTACGCCTTGAAACGCAAGAATATATCAAGCAACTGCCTTGGCAAGGTAATGTTCGCCAATTGGAGAATACCTGTCGCTGGCTGACCGTAATGATCACAGGACGTGAAGTATATCCTGAAGACCTACCTTCTGAGCTAAAACAGATTCCACTCAATAAAGTGGATGAAGTCGGGCAAGTTGTGGCAGGTATAGATCGTATTGCGCTGCATCATTGGGATGAAATGCTTGCACAATGGGCAATTCAAAAACTTAAAAATGGTGAAATGAAAATCTTAGACATTGCCACACCAATGTTTGAAAAGACTTTAATTAATGCAGCACTACAACAAACACGTGGGCGTAAACGTCATGCAGCCGAATTGCTCGGTTGGGGACGCAATACACTGACACGCAAACTTAAAGAACTTGGTCTAGATTCCGTCGAAGATGAAGACGAAGACGAAAGCAGCAAGAATACGATTGTGAGTTAAGTGCTGATTATTCAATTCTAATGATAAAAATGCCCTGAATCATCAGGGCATTTTTAATGCTTAAACGGTGTTTAAATAAGACTTATACATTAAAGCGGAAATGTAAAACATCACCATCTTGAACGATGTATGTTTTACCTTCTAAGCGCCACTTACCTGCTTCTTTTGCGCCTGCCTCACCGTTATATTGAATGAAATCATCATAAGCAATACATTCAGCACGGATAAAGCCTTTTTCAAAATCAGTGTGAATAACACCTGCCGCCTGTGGCGCAGTTGCACCAACTTTCACTGTCCAAGCACGAACTTCTTGTACGCCTGCCGTAAAGTAAGTTTGTAAACCAAGAAGGCTATAACCTGCACGAATAACCACATTTAGACCAGGCTCTTCCATACCTAAAGCTTCAAGAAATTCTGCACGATCTTCATCTTCAAGCAATGAGATTTCCGCTTCAATTTGGTTGCAAAGTGGCACAACAATCGCATTTTCTTCAGCAGCTAACTTTCGAACAGCGTCTAAATGTGGATTATTTTCAAAACCATCTTCAGCCACATTGGCAATATACATGGTTGGTTTTAAAGTCATTAAACCAAAACCACGTACCGACTTACGCTCATCATCATCTAAATCTGCTGCACGAGCAGGTTTACCTTCTTCAAGCAAAGGTAAGATTTTTTCTAAAACAGCTTTAGTTGCAATCGCATCTTTATCGCCACTTTTTGCAGATTTTGCTAAGCGTGTAATGGCTTTAGTAATAGTATCTAAGTCAGCAAGTGCAAGTTCCGTGTTAATGGTTGCAATGTCATCTAATGGATCAATTTTACCATTCACATGAATCACGTTTTCATCTTCAAAACAACGTACAACGTGAGCAATCGCATCCGTTTCACGAATATTGGCAAGGAATTGGTTACCCAAGCCCTCACCTTTAGATGCGCCTGCAACCAAACCTGCAATATCAACAAATTCCATTGCTGTAGGAATCACTTTTTGCGGTTTTACAATCGCAGTTAATTTGTCTAGGCGCTGATCAGGTACAGGAACAATACCTGTGTTTGGCTCAATGGTACAAAATGGGAAATTTTCTGCAGCAATAGCAGCTTTAGTCAATGCATTGAAAAGAGTAGATTTACCAACGTTCGGCAAGCCGACAATACCGCAATTAAAACCCATGAAAAACTCACACAGTGTTATATAAAAATTGCCCACGATTTTACATGAAAGCCGTAACAAAGTCAGGTGAAAGTACAAAGATTGGAAATTTATAAAATAACCGCTATACCTCATTTTTTTACTTACAACATAAACTCAACACAGAAACTGAATAGATACATTCAGCACCAGCCATTTTTAAGCCACTCAAACAAATTATCACCTAAAAATAAAATTGTAACGCCCCAATCCATTATAAAAATATAACGCCCTTCCACGCTTATATTTAGTACATAAAAAAAAGAGTGCCGAAGCACTCTTTAATAACGTAGACCAAAAACACTTAACCGAATTAATTAAATGTTTTAAAACGATGTTCATCATTGATAAATGCTTTTTCACCAGCAGGTGCTTCAATTGAACCAAATACTAATTGTGCACGAAGTTTCCAATCTGCGGGAAGTTTGAATGTTGCAGCAACCTCATCATCAACAATTGGATTGTAATGCTGTAAAGATGCACCTACACCTGCTTCAGACAATGCTGTCCATGCCGCAAACTGTGCAATTGCTGTTGAATGCTCAGACCATACTGGGAAATTATCTGCATAAAGCGCAAACTGTTCTTGTAGGTTTTTGATCACACTCATATCTTCATAAAACAAGACTGTACCTGTACCTGCAATAAAACTATTAATTTTTGCGTTTGTACTTGGGAAAGCAGCTTCAGGAACCATTTTACGTAAAGTTTCTAAAACGATTGTCCAAAATTTAACGTGAGAATCACCAAATAAAATCACTGCACGAGAAGACTGAGAATTAAATGCCGATGGGCTTTGTTTGATTGCTTCTTTTACTATAGTTTCAATTTTTGCATGGTCAGCAGGTACATTTTTACCAATTGCATAGATAGTACGGCGTGCTGTAATTTGATCAATAAATGACATTTTTAATTTCCTACTAGAACCTTATTCGTTCTTCGTTTTTTAAGATGGATTCAGTGTATGCGATGTTAACGACATTAACAGCCGCATTCAAATAACAATGTGTTCTATTTATGCAACATTGTCGAATAAGCATAAATACAAAGATATTCAACTTATACCTAGCTACTAAAGACCCTAAATAGACTGCTATCATCCAACTCAGACTTAATACTTGCAGGCTTCACAATCGAACCAAAAACCAACTGTGACTTTAATTGCCAACTTTCAGGCAACTCAAACATTTTTGCCGTTTTAATATTTATATCGGGATTGTAATGATGCAGTGATGCACCCAACCCAGTACTCGACAATACCGCCCATACTGCAAATTGCACCATACCAGAGGTTTGCTCAGACCAAATTTCAAAATCATGCGCTTGTAGTGGCTTCTGTTTTTGCAGTGCCTGAATGACTGCTAAATCTTCAAAAAATAGCACTGTGCCATATGCTGAACTACAACGATCCAACTTCACCGATGCACCTTCAAATATACGTTCAGGCAATTGGTTACGCTGAACATCACGTACCATTTCCCAAAAATTATAATGTGCATGTTCAAGTAATATAACAACACGAGCACTCTGTGCATTTTGTGCTGAAGGACAACAGCGTACCGCTTGCTTGATCAATTCAGTTAAATATTCAGGGCTGTGACTCACACGATTACTTAAGGTATAAATACTGCGGCGCTTACGCATATCATCTAATAAATCATATTCTTTTTCTTCGATATTTTTCTTTTTAAAAATTACATCGGTCGATATATCAGTTTTGAGCACTTGCCCCAATCGCGCTAAAATTGTCATTTAGAATCCTTCTCAATCAGGTAAATAAACCCATAAACTTTATATGGATATATTAGCTTGAATGTGAATATTCAACTAATTAAAGCATGATTTAATGGCTACTTTTAAAGCATTTGAATCACTTAAAAACAAAAAACCCTACCATTTGTAGGGTTTTTCATCAATCAAATATTTTTTGTATTGTGTACGCCATCTAGGTACATTCAAAACAACACATTATTTATCTGTTTCAAACAGTGCAGCGACAAAAGCTTTCGCTGAGAATGGGCGTAAATCATCAATTTTTTCACCCACACCAATAAAGCGAATAGGTACATGTGTACGACTTGCAATGTTAAATAACACACCACCTTTTGCCGTCCCATCAAGCTTAGTAATTGTTAAACCAGTCAAACCGACCGCCTCATCAAATGTTTCCACTTGATTAATAGCGTTTTGACCTGTTCCAGCATCAACAACAAGCATAATTTCATGGGGTGCAGTCGCATCAATTTTTTGCATCACACGTTTCACTTTCGTCAATTCTGACATTAAGTTACTTTTGTTATGTAAACGCCCTGCTGTATCTGCAATAAGAACATCAATACCTTTCGCACGCGCGCTTTCAAATGCATCAAAAATAACCGAAGCTGAATCCGAACCATGTCCTTGTGCAACGACAGCAATATTATTGCGCTCACCCCAAATTTGTAATTGTTCAGTTGCTGCAGCACGGAATGTATCACCTGCCGCCAACATAACTGTTTTACCTTCACCTTGTAGGCGTTTCGCAAGTTTACCGATGGTTGTCGTCTTACCAACACCATTCACACCCACCACCAAGATCACAAATGGACCTTTATTTGGATCAATATGTAAAGGTTTCACACGTGGTGCAAGTAATGCAACCAGTTCTTCTTGCAGTGCTTTATATAAAGAATGCGAATAGATCAAATCACCACGCGCAGTACGCTCGGTCAAATTGGTAATAATCGTTTTCGTCGCTTCAACACCAATATCAGCAACCAATAGTTGCTCCTCAACTTCTTCGAGCAACTCATCATCAATTTCCTTACCACCAATCAGAATATTGACCATGCCATCAGCGAGATGTTTACGGGATTTAGTCAACCCTTCTTTCATACGGCTAAAAAAACCGCCTTTAGACGAGTTATCTACTTCAGCTTCAACCTTTAACTCAGGCATCACTTGTACTGTAGTTTCTACCGTTTTATTTTCAATAATTGGCACATTTACAGCGGGTAAACCAGGTAAAGTGACATCATCATCACCCATGTCTGCATCTATCAAAAACTTATTTTGCTGTTCTTGCATGCCGAATCCTTGAAAAGCATTATCATCAAAAAATTGATTTTAACATAAATCAAAGGCTTTTTAATTGACACAATGGATTAAAGCACACCACACAAATCAACACGTTTATTTTATAGACATAAAAAACTTAACTATTTGTTTCCAATATTAATTTGAAACATATTGATCTTTAATTTAATCTCTAAGTTTAACTTTCATTTTTTATCTAAAATATAAAGATATTCAAATACTATTAATCTTCACTTTCTATGGCTGGATATTGTTTAACACGCATTTCTTCACGTTGATAAGCATGCATTAAACGGAAATAATCTGCGGTGCAAATATCAGAATTTTTGATTAAATTTTGCGCCATTTTTTGCGTATACGGATAAGTCGCCTGTTTTGATAATTGTTTGATTTTTTGATAATGCACAACACTGACAGGACGCACCAATGCAAGTCCTGCAACCACCAACATGACAAGAATCATTGCCACCACCATGCCATTAAGCACAGGTTCTAGCTTAAATTGAGTTTTGAATTTTGAATAAATATCTTTAAAAATGAACATGAACTACCTCGAACATGGGGTAGTCTAATCGTGCGGGCATTAAAAATATAGTGCTGAATGAATGGATGAGCCTAAAAAATTAGACTCATCAGATAGATTTAAATTTTTTACTGGTATGCTGTATCACTTATAGGTGATTGCTTAGATTAATGAATTACCGTTTGAGCAAATAAATATAAAACAACAGCGAAGGCAAGAAGAATCGCTGTAACTGCAAACATCGACATTGGATTGTCATACGAGTCTGCATGTAAAGCTGGATCATTTAAGCCGCGCATCTGATCATCATAAATATGCTCAAATGTGAGGCGTTGTGTTGGTTGCAAATTTCGTGTATAATGATGCAGTATTTTGCGCTGTTCGATGCCTAAGTTACCCAAATGGACTCCCTGATGGAAGACTGCATCGTGAAGCTGCTGATGATGGTACTGAGCTAAAGCATTTATTTGCAACTCAGTCGGAGGTACTTCAAAATTAAAACCGTTTAATATGTTTTTCATATTGTTCTCCTTTTATTTGTATTTCCCATCTCTATCTTAATAAAAATTACGACTGATTAATGTTTAATCATGTAATCTTAAAATATTTCAGCTCAGCCCATTTATTAGTTGACAAGTTAAGCAATTTGTCATATTAGTTTAATATAACTTGTTTATATTTCTGAAAAGACTTGTAGATCAGTCTTTCAAATTAAGCGATTTTTTGCAAAGTAGTAATCATAATTACAATAAGGAGTTATCTATGATTCATCAATTTTCTCAACATGACCTCGAGCGTGTTTATGCAACAGCAGTAAATACTATTCAATGTGAAATGAATTTTACTAACGCTGTAGAACAACTTGAAGATGTAGCTCGTGCAGGTCACGGCAAATCAGCTACGTTCTTGGCTGAACTTTACTTTCAAGGTTTCCGTGTAGAACGCGATTCAATGAAAGCACAATATTGGCAGAACATGGCAACAATGCAAGCTTAAAAAAACGTCACTCAGGTGGCGTTTTTAATCCCCTTAAACTGTAGTTTTCAATTTTATTGTTATTGATATAACCAAGAATACATCTCCACACCAATCTAAAAAAAAACATACACATATCACTTAAAAAACTGCTTCCGTTTTATAATATATCGCGTTATGCAAACCACCAAATAGGTGATTTTTTTCATTTTACTCAAAATTAACTTTCTCAAAATATATTTACTTACGATTCGATACGACTTTGTCACTGTCTTTTTCATATGAATCGCTATGCTGTAACAATCCAGTCAATATATTGGAGCAAGACCGAACATGAAAAAGTACACCGCAATCCCACCTGTATCACGAGAAGCTTATATCAAAATCTCAATTTTTAAATCCATGATGTATTGTGGTGTTTTATGGGGACTTTACAACGAAGGATGGGCAATTACTACAGATCAAGGGAGTAATATTTTTCCATTTTGGTTCAATTCAGTACAAGCTTTGCAGTATGCAAAACAACATTGGCCACAATATACACCACGCAAAATCAATCCAAAGGATTTCAAAAACTCACTACTCCCTTTGCTACTAAAAATGGAGGTAGTCCCCGTACTTTACAATGCATCCAATCCGAAATTCAAACTCTCCACACCACAGTTTCAACATTTCTTTTTCAAACAAAATAGTGCCTTTATCACAATCTAATACTGTGCAAAACCAGAATACTTAATACACGACAACGCAATATTTTAAAATAATGACTGCAAAGTATTTGCAAAATTTCAAAATAACGCTAAGTTAAAGAGGTATACAAAAAACACCACAATAAGCAGCACAAAAGCCAGATTATTCAGCACAAAATGAGAAAGGATGTATAAGATGACCACAGTCGCACAAGTGATTCAAAATAAATTAGGTCAAGAAATTCACACCATTTCACCTGACTCTACAGTATTGCAAGCCATTACACTTATGGCAAACAAAAGTATTGGTGCTGTTGTGGTCACTGAAAATAACAAGGTCGTTGGCATACTTTCTGAACGTGACTACACACGTAAAATTGCTTTAATGCAACGAACCTCAGACCACACCACTGTCGCTGAAATTATGACACCCAAAGTGATTTCAGTTACACGTTATAATACTGTAGATGAATGCTTAGGTTTAATGACTGAGCGTCATTTACGCCATCTTCCTGTGATGGACGGGGAAACCTTAATTGGCTTTATTTCAATTGGTGATCTTGTAAAAGCTGCAATGGAAGATCAACACAAACTGATTGAACAATTACAGCAATATATTTCAGGCTGAGTCAAAAGAGTATCCAGGATAGAAAACCAATCTTAGAATAAAAAAACTGCTTCAATTGAAGCAGTTTTTTTATATGTCTTAAAACTCAAAATAAATCAATTTAAGCCAAGTTTTGCAGCAACATAATCGGCATCCTTATCACCACGACCCGATAAATTCACCACAATTTTAATCTCTTTTGCCATTTTTGGTGCTTCACGCAACACCCAAGCGACTGCATGTGAGCTTTCAAGTGCAGGCACAATACCCTCCACACGTGACAATGTCATAAATGCATTCAGACATTCCTCATCTGTCGCCGTTGAATATTCCACACGACCCAAATCCTTCAAGAAACTATGCTGAGGACCCACACCTGGATAATCCAACCCTGAGGCAATTGAATGCACAGGTAAAGGCTCACCTTGCTCATCCTCAAGCACATAACACGCCATGCCATGCAATTGACCCGGTTTACCGAGTGTGAGTGTTGCAGAATGCATGTTTGTATCCAAACCCAAACCTGCTGGCTCTACACCCACAAGCTTAACTTCAGGCTCATTCAAAAATGCGGTAAATGCACCTATTGCATTTGAACCACCACCAACACACGCCACAATATAATCAGGTGCAGAACCGAAACGATCTTGAGTTTGAACTTTAATTTCATTGCCAATAATCGATTGGAAATCACGTACCATTTTTGGAAATGGATGTGGCCCAACTACAGAACCAATCGCATAGATAAAGTTTTTCGGATCTTTTAAATATTCTTCAAAAGCACTATCTACAGCATCTTTTAGCGTTGCTGTACCGCGAGTCACCGAAATTAAACGTGCACCCAAAATTTTCATTTTTACAACATTTGGATGTTCTTTCTCAATATCGACCTGCCCCATATGAATTTCACATGGAATACCCACCAATGCACACGCTGTTGCTAAAGCCACACCATGCTGACCCGCACCAGTTTCCGCAATGACTTTACTTTTGCCCATATATTTAGCAAGTAAAGCCTCACCCAAACAGTGATTGATTTTATGCGCACCAGTATGGTTTAAGTCCTCACGTTTCAAATAAATCTGCGCACCACCCAATTGATCAGATAGACGCTTCGCATGAAATAATGGGCTTGGACGACCAACATAATGAGTAAATAAATCATTCAACTCATCTTTAAATTCAGCAGTATGACGAATTTCTTCATAAGCCTCATTAATTTCATCCATCGCTTCTTTCAAATGTAGTGGAATAAATTGACCGCCATATTCACCAAAAAAACCTGCTTCGTTTGGTAATGCAACTCCATTAATTTGATAATCCATGTCAACCCCTGTACCGCGTTTACCGAGAAAAATTAAAGCCTATCAATTTATTCAATCAACGTGCCAAGAGTTTGGTTAAATCTTCAATTCCCTTCAAAGTCATCGGGAACATCTGATCTTCAAAAATTTGCTTAATTTGTGCAATGGTCTGCGTATAGTGCCAATAATTCTGCTCTTCAGGATTCAACCAAGCAGTTTTTTCAAAATGATTTCGTAAACGACGCAACCACACTTCGCCCGACTCTTCATTCATATATTCCACCGAACCACCGACAGATTTCAGCTCATACGGCGCCATACTGGCATCACCGACCACAATTACACGGTAGTCACGACCATAGGAATTGAAGAGATCCCAAGTATTCATCTTGGTTGATGAACGACGAAAATTATCTTTCCAAACATAGTCATACAAACAGTTATGGAAATAAAAATACTCAAGGGTTTTAAATTCAGTTTTAGCGGCACTAAAGAGCTTTTCACACTGTGCGATGTGCGAATCCATTGACCCACCAACATCAAACAACATCAATACTTTAATACGGTTACGACGCTCAGGCACCATTTGCACATCCAAAATTCCCTGTTTTGCCGTTTCATAAATTGTACTATTAATGTCGAGTTCTTCTGCCGCACCTTGACGGGCAAATTTACGCAAACGACGCAAAGCCATTTGCATTTGCCGTGTTCCCAAAATTTGTTCATCGTCCAAATTTTGATAATTGCGCTGTTCCCACACTTTAACAGCAGAATTTTTACGACTTGGCCCACCAATGCGCACACCTTCAGGATGATCACCAAATGCACCAAAAGGTGATGTTCCACCCGTGCCAATCATTTTATTGCCACCTTGATGCTTTTTATGCTGCTCACGTAAACGCTCTTCAAGCATTTTCATTAGCTCTTCAAGCGAACCCGCTTTGAGTAATTCAGCACGTTGCTCAGGTGTCAGATGCTTTTCAAGCAATTCAAGATCAAACCAATCTTTGGGCAATTGATGTACTTTTTTCAGCAAATCATCCAAATCAAAAGTTTGAATACCATCAAAATAATCTTTCATGGCACGGTCAAATTTATCAAAGAAACGCTCATCTTTGACCATAATCATTTTAACAAGCTGATAAAAATCATTTTGATCCGCAAAGACCAAACCTTCACTGACTGCCTGATTCAGATCAATCAACTCACGTGTACTGACAGGAATGCCATACTTACGCAGGGTATAAAATAATCGCACAAACATGTTGCGATCTCCCCATTAACGACGTGACATAAAGGCTAAGCGTTCAAGCAATTGAACATCTTGCTCATTTTTGATGAGTGCACCATACAGCGGTGGAATCGCTTTCGACTTGTCATGATTACGTAGAATATCTTCAGGCATATCATCTGCCATCAGTAGGCTTAGCCAATCAATCAATTCAGAAGTTGATGGTGGTTTTTTTAAACCCGGCACTTGGCGTAATTTAAAAAACACTTGCAAGGCTTCATTAACCAATGTGCCTGCAATATTAGGGAAATGCACCGCAATGATTTCACGCATGGTCGCTTCATCAGGGAAATCAATATAATGAAAGAAGCAACGACGCAAGAATGCATCAGGCAGTTCTTTTTCATTATTTGAGGTAATGATCACAATTGGACGTTGAGTCGCTGTAATCGTTTCACCTGTTTCATACACATAAAACGACATTTTATCGAGTTCGTGTAGCAAGTCATTTGGAAATTCAATATCCGCCTTGTCAATTTCATCAATCAACAATACACAGCGCTCTTCACTGGTAAATGCTTCCCACAATTTACCCGGCTTAATGTAGTTTTTAATGTCATAAACACGATCATCACCCAACTGACTATCACGCAAACGTGAAACAGCATCGTACTCATATAAGCCTTGCTGTGCTTTGGTGGTCGATTTGATGTGCCATGTAATAAGCTTTAAGCCCAGACTTTCTGCAACTTGTTCAGCCAAAAGCGTCTTGCCCGTTCCCGGCTCGCCTTTTACCAACAATGGTTTTTGCAATGTGCGCGCAGCCTTAACAGCAAGCTTTAGACTATCCGTCGCAATATACTGCGCTGTACTGATAAATTGTTTTACATCAACAGACATAAATAACCTTTATTTTTAATTTAAAGTGGTGAAATATTTTTCGCTGTGCTGCTTTTTTCTAATGTGGATCTATGGAATCTGTATTTTGACCAGCAATAGCCGATAATTAATCCTAAGCCAAGCACAAAGCTAATCAACGCTAAATTCGACCAAATGAGTGGTGAATCTTTCGTTAAAATACCAAAGAGCAAGCCAAAAGTCGCTGGCGCAAGCGCAGAGTTTGGTCCTTCAGAAATCGTAGGGGTTGCAATCACTGCAAATACAATAATCCATGTAATACCACCTAATGGTGCTGGTAAGCGCTTACAAATACCTGCCCAACACCATAGAATAATCAATGCTCCGATAATATATACAGTGACAGCAATACTGTCCTCTGGAATGGCATCTAACAATTCCAAAAAATTTGCCCATATTACCGATAATTGATCAAGCACCGCGTAATCCTTCTGGTTCTACCGCATTTGGATTTATTAATCCTTCAGGCGGTACTTGGATAAAATAACCTTTCGTTTGTAATGAGTCCATCACATGTAGAACATTGACACGTGCGAGTTTTCTCGTTTCGCTGAGTTCTAAATGCATCACAAATGTTGCACGACCAAATGCCGTACGTAAAGCATCAGAAAGAATATCTAAAGGATCTGAGTTGTCATCTTCATTTAAAATTGCCGGACGGGCAACGTAAAGATACATCTCTTCTTTTTTACTCGACTTATAAATATTACAATGCATATCAAAAAACAGCGTCTACAAAATCAACGAATAGCATACATCAAAATAGCACAGGATTCATTAGCGTTTGTTCACCTAAGTGGCGAGTTTTTTGCTCGTTGATGCCAGTTGCTAATTGTTTAATCAATTTAGAATCTTATTAATTTTACAACATCCGCCCTGCTTATTCGATCACTTGCATTTGTGTCGTCAAATATGATGCATCTGTTTTAAGCAACTGAATGAGCGGTTTTGTCAGTATTTCATAACGCCAACCGAGCAAATATGCAGGCAAAGTTTGCTCATCACCATGAAAAACCACATGCTGATATAAAGCATTTAGCCATCTTTTACGCATCAACACTTCTTTTGGAACAGCACATTGTTGTGCAATGTGTTCAATCAATTCATCCACTGCTTGCGTAATACCTTGTGATGAATGGCGAATTGGACGAGCAAGGCGCAGTGGCCATTCATTAGCTTCAGGGATAAATTTAAGTAAATCTAAAATCGTTTTGCCATGCTCACGAATGACATTCTGACGAATATCTTTAATCCCTGACAATTGAAAAATATTTTTCGGATTTGTTTCAACCAAATCATTCAATGTCGAATTTTTTAAAATAAAACTACGAGGCTGATTGACCGCTTTGACCATTTCTTCACGCCATACCGACAATTGTTGCAATTGCATCAACTGTTTACGTGAATGACGATAATTCCCCACATCGGTATATAATTTTTCTTGCGGTGTTTCAAGCGCAATTTCTTGAGTTAAATGCTGACAATCCTCAAGCATATACCCATAAAGATTTTTAGCTTCAAGCTCAGCTTTCAACTCGTCTGCCAACTGCATAATATACAGCACATCATTGGCTGCATATTCTATTTGAGCCGCACTTAAAGGACGAGCAAGCCAATCTGAACGGGTTTGGTCTTTATCAATATCAATATTTAAAATGAGTTTAAGTGCATTTTGATAGCTTACTTGCAAGCCATGTCCTAAAAATGACAATGCCACTTGCGTATCAAAAACATTTACAAGCGGTTGTTTGTCCGCATAGTGATAAATAAGATCAATGTCTTCACTACAGGCGTGAAAAATATTTTGCTGTGCCGCAAAAATTTTTTGCCAAAAATGAGCTAAATCTAGGGTTGTGCCATCCAATAAAAAAATATGATTATTCACATTAATTTGAAACACACCAAGCTTTGGCCAAAATGTATCGACTTTAATAAATTCTGTATCAAGCCCGTACACACTTCCCTGCGCCATCAAAGCGAGTACAGTGTCAAGGTCAGCCTGTTGGGTGATAAATTTGTGCATATCTGGTTCTATCAAAATATTACATTTAAACTGTTTCTATTTTACATCATTATACAAAATATGAATATATATTTTTGGTCACATTACTGATAGAACATAGCTTATAAATACTTTATTAATCGTTATCAGCTATAACAAAAACTAAACAACGTGGTTTTTTTATTGCAAAATTTATCACTTATTTATTCTTTAATACACATTATTTATAAAATAAGCACTTTGCAGTACTTATCTCATTTTCATTCGATTATGTAATGCTTGACTGAGTGTATGACTATCGACATATTCTAGCTCACCACCTTGTGGAACGCCTTGTGCAATCCGTGTCATTTGAAGATTTAGATGTTTGCTTGCTTCCACCAAATAGTGTGCAGTTGCCTGCCCCTCTACCGTTGCATTGGTTGCAAGAATAACTTCTTCCACTTGCCCTTGACTCAAACGTTGTAACAAATATGGAATACCAATTTCTTCAGGTCCAATCCCATCTAAAGGCGACAAATGCCCACCTAATACATGATATTTACCGCGAAAACTACCACTTTGCTCAATCGCCATTACATCTGCGGGTGATTCAACTACGCACAATACATGCTCATCTCGATCTTTGGCAACGCAAATGTCACACACTTCATTTTCAGTCAGTGAGTGACATATCGTACATTCATGAATATACGATGTTGCTTCATTCAGCGCATGTGCCAAACCTACCGCACCTTCACGATTTTTCATGATCAAATGCAATGCCATGCGCTGAGCCGATTTAGGCCCAACGCTTGGCAAAATACGCAAGGCTTGCACAAGTTGATCAAAACGATCACTAAACACTGAGCGTATTCCTTAGAACATGCCTGCAAGACCCGGGGGTAAGCCCATACCTGAGTTTGCACCTTTCATTTTTTCTTCAGTAATTGCTTCGACTTGACGTGCAGCATCATTCATTGCCGCAGCAATTAAATCTTCAACCATATCAGCATCATCTTGAAGTAATTCAGGATTAATTTCGATACGTTTAACCACATTACGACAATTCATCGTCACTTTAACCAAACCACCGCCTGCTTCTGCATGCACTTCAGTTTGCGCAAGCTCTTCTTTGGCTTTTTTAACATTGCCTTCCATATCTTTTTGCATACGTTGTGCTTGTTGCATTAACATATTGATGTTCATAAATTTCTCCGAACATAAAATTAAAAAATTAGATGAGGTCTAAACCACGTTGAATATCGTGAATAATATCATCAATATCTTCCAAACCAACAGATAAACGAATTAAACCTTCATTGATTCCTGCCGCTTGTTTTGCTTCGGGTGAAAGTTTACCGTGTGTCGTGGTTGCAGGATGAGTAATCGTTGATTTTGCATCACCCAAATTCCCAGTGATTGAAATAAATTTTGTGTTGTCAATCACAGTCCATGCCGCTTCACGACCACCTTTCACAACAAATGAAACAATACCACCAAAACCTTTTTGTTGTTTGACAGCAAGTTCGTATCCGATATGTTCTGGCAAACCTACATAAAATACTTTTTCAACTTTCTCATGTTGGTTTAAATATTCAGCCAGTTTTTGAGCACCTTCAGAATGTGCTTTCATACGTAAACGTAAAGTTTCCAGACCTTTTAAGAATACCCATGCATTGAATGGGCTCATTGAAGGACCTGTGGTACGTACATAACCAAATACGTCTTCAAGTAATTTATGGTTACCTACCACCGCGCCGCCTAAAGCACGACCTTGACCATCGAGGTATTTCGTTGCCGAATACACCACAAGGTCAGCACCAAATTTTAATGGCTGCTGCAATACTGGGGTACAAAAACTATTATCAATGGCAAGTAAGGCATCATTTGCATGTGCAAGATCAGACAATGCTTGAATATCTGCGACTTCTGCCAGCGGATTTGACGGAGATTCAACAAATAATAGTTTCGTTTCAGGACGAATGGCATTTTTCCATGCATCAAGATCAGTCAAGTCGACAAAATCAACAGCCACACCAAATTTTGCAACATATTTTTCAAACAATGAAACTGTTGAACCAAATACTGCACGTGAACAAATAACGTGGTCACCCAATTTTAAGAATGACATTGCCACAGCCATAATCGCAGCCATGCCCGTACTGGTTGCTACAGCGCGCTCTGCACCCTCAAGAGCAGCTAAACGTTTTTCAAACATCGCAACAGTAGGATTAGTAAAACGTGAGTAAATATTACCAGGTTCCTGCCCAGAGAATTTTGCTGCAGCTTCTGCTGCATTTTCATAGACAAATGACGATGTCAGGAAGATAGGTTCTCCATGCTCGCCCTCAAAACTGCGGGTATGACCTGTACGGATCGCTAAAGTATCCTGTTGGTATTCAATTTCGTCTTGTTGGCTCATCTCTAAACTCAGTCCGAAAACTGCCTTTTGTAAATTATTGCCAATATTTTGAGCGTCTAATGTATTTAAGGTCAAGGTAAAAACGTAAATTATCGCTTAGACTTCGAACAAACTTCCTAACATCTGAGTTCAAAATTCATTATGGAACAACTCAAAAGTAAATCTCAACAACGTAAAGCGAAAATAAAAAACCTAACCACTCGAATATTCAATGGAAAATCGTTAGTTTTATCACAAAGCACACCTTATGAAGTTATTGCTGAATATGCACAAACGCGTGTTCGTTACTACGCATCAGTAAATAAAAAATATAAAGAACCCTTGGTTTTTGTTGCACCACTTGCAATTGGCATGGCAATTTATGATCTTTATCCATACCGATCATTGGTGAAATATTTTTCTGAACAAGGTTTTGATGTCTACCTCATCGATTGGGGCAAACTCACCTACAACGATCGTAACTTAACTTTCCTCGACTTCATTAATAAATCCATTCCCTACTGTATCGAACAGATTCGCAATCATTCTCAAAGTGAACAAGTTTCGCTACACGGCTGGAGTATGGCAGGTATTTTTGTTTTGCTTTATACCGCCCTCCACCAACCGAATTATGTAAAAAATTTGATTGTTTTGGGTAGCCCAATTGACAGTTATAAATCGGGTGGTATTGGACGTCTATATCGCAAAATCAATGCCTATTTGGTAAAAAATCAAAAACTGAAACACACATTTTATGATGGTGGTATTCCTCGTACATTGCTGCACACGCCCGGTATTCTCAATGCGATTGGCTTTAAAGTCTTAGACCCTAAAGGTTGGTATGATGGTCACAAAAACCTACTGCAAAATTTAGATGATCAAAAAACATTGGTGGAACATGCCACGCTGGGAAATTTCCTCAATCATATGATTGATTATCCGGGTGGCGTAAACCAAGATATGCTATTTAATGTTTGGCTGCAAAACCCACTCAAAAATGGAAAAATCACACTCGGTAAAACCACGATTGAGCTCAATAAAATTGACTGTTCACTCATGATTGGTGCTGGTAAAGGCGATCAGATGGTCACCACTGCTTCTGTTCAACCCTTAGTCCAATTGACAAATAGTCAAGATGTCACGTTTACTCTCATTCCGGGTGGACACTTGGGACTGATGTCGAATCAGAAAAGCGCCGATGAATTTTGGCCAATACTCTCAACGTGGTTATCCAAACGATCAAGCCCGATTTAAACCAGTATTCTCTGTTTAAATTGTGCTAATGATCTCTTTAATAAATTATTAATTCCTGATTCGGGTGATGTCATGACGCAAACAATTGCATTTATTGGTCTAGGCGCTATGGGCTCGCGCATGGCTGCGCACTTACCTCAACATTTCGACACCGTATATGTATGGAATCGAAATTTTAGCAAAGCTGAACAACATGCCCAACAATTTGGCACCATTGCGGCGCAACTAGAGCAAGCCGTACAAGCCGACATTATTTTTTCTTGCTTACCAACGAGTCAGGATGTTGAAGATTTAATTCAACCTTTAAAGCTTAAAGCAGGTTCAATCTGGGTCGATTGCACCAGTGGCACACCCGAATCTGCTAAAAAATTACAAGCAACACTTGCCACACAACAAGTTCAATTTTTAGACGCACCAGTTAGCGGACAAACCATTGGTGCTGAAAATGCAACGCTCACCTTCATGGTGGGTGGTCATGAGGATGCATTTCATCAAGCGATGCCTGCCATGCAAGCAATGGGTAAACTGATTAAGCGTGTCGGTGATGCAGGTGCAGGTTTTGCTGTTAAAGCGGTGAATAATATGATGATGGCAATTCATTTATGCGCAGCAGCCGAGGGCTTTACCACACTCAAAGCACACGGCGTAAATCTAAGTGAAGCACTCGATTGTATCAATGCTTCAAGTGGTAAAAGTGGCGTGACCGAATCTGCATTGCCACAGCGCATTTTAAACCGTAGTTTCCCTTTGACATTTGCCCTACCACTGCTTGCTAAAGATACAGGTATTGCGATTGATTTGGTTCGTGAAGCACGTTTATCTGCACCGATAACAGGTTTAACACAAAGTCTGATTCAATCAGCAAATGCACTGGCTGAACCGAACAGTGATTTCTCTACAGCAGTCAAGCTGTATGAATCTTGGAATAAGATTATTTTAGAATAAGATTTTTAAAAAAAAGTTATTTAAATTAAAATACTTATGACTAAAACCATCTAAAACCAACCTTTTATTTTAAAGTCACACCATTTTAGAACAAGGATGATTTTTCGCCATTGTATTCAGGAAAATCATCCTTATAATAAGATAAGACAATGTTATATGTCAGTTTTGAGGGAAAGGTATGAAAAAGATTTCAATTGCATTACTCAGCATGGCAACACTACTCGCAAGTTCAGTCTATGCTGCGGACGCTGAACAAGAATGCAAAAAATTACAAGATGACTCAAATGTGATTTATGCAGCAAAAGGTTTTTGTTTTAAAGATCCTGATGCTAAAGCCAAATATGGCAATGACAATTGCTTTACGAGCAAACCAAAATTTTCTGAAAAAGAGCAACAACGACTTGACGCAATCAAGGAACGTCAGAAAGAATTGAACTGTAAATAATTACAGTACCATTCAACGCTTAAGGATAAAACATGTCATACGATGATCAGAACATTTTTGCCCGCATTCTTCGTGGCGAGCTCCCTGCAATCAAGGTCTATGAAGATGATCAAACTTTGGCATTTATGGATATTATGCCGCAAGCGGAAGGTCATACTTTGGTGATTCCAAAATCACCGGCTGTGACTTTACTTGATCTTTCACCTGAAGCTGCGGCATATACCATTCAAATCGTACAAAAAATTGCGAAGGCAATGGAAACTGCACTTGATGCAAAAGGTATTGTCCTCATGCAATTATCAGGGGCGGCGGCGGGTCAAACTGTACCACATGTTCATTTCCACCTCATCCCATCTTCCATTCATGAGCTGGGACGCCATGCAGCTCAAATGGGTGATCAAGAGAAAATTGCAGCTCTTGCAGAAAAAATTAAAGCAGCACTCTAAACACTTTATCTGATTCATAAAAAATGAGGCTCAATGCCTCATTTTTTATGCCCAAAAATCTTCAAACTTCTTTTCATTATTAAAATTTCAAAAATCTCCAATGCAATCAACGTCATCAAACTGTCATTGAACCTTCACTTTTTAGTAACACTGTTTGCAGATACTGCATGCACGTTAGTTAGCGCCATATTCGCAAACCAACCCATAAAAAGTGAAATAAACAAATGTCATTTATAGAACATGTTTTGGAGAAATCTCAATGAAAAAAGTGCTACTCGCTGCAGCCATCGCATCAATCAGCTTAAGCGCAGCTCAAGCAGCGCCTACATTGTATGGTAAGCTCAACGTATCATTAAACCAAGTCGACAATATCAATGCGGCTGGTGACAATGAAACACAATTAAATTCAAATGCTTCACGTATTGGCGTGAAAGGCGAAGAAAAATTAACAGATAATGTTGGTGTCGTATATTTAGCAGAATGGGGCATTGCAACTGACGGTAAAGATGCGGGTTCAGATACAGATTTAGGCGCACGTAACCGCTTTATTGGCTTAAAATTTAATAATGTAGGTACATTAAAAGCTGGTAGTTACGACTCATATTTCAAGACCTCAGCTGGTAAATATCAAGATATTTTCAATGATGATACCAACCTTGATATCACTAAAACTATGTATGGTGAAGAGCGCTTAAAAAATACCGTTGGGTTCGAAACCGATAAAAATCTGATTATTCCAGGCTTACAATTTAATGTGCAAGCTCAAACAGGTGAAGCAAGTAGTAGCGTACCAAAACTAGGTGAAACGGGTGACAATGATAAACGCGATAGCATTGATTCGTTCTCGACCTCTTTAACTTATGAAAACAAAGATCTTGGCTTAGCTGCAGGTATTGCTGGAAATTTTGGTGTTCAAGGTACGTATAACGCCCTTTCTAAGTCGTATTATTCAGATGCATTACGCGTTACTGGATCTTATGATTTAACAAAAATTGGCGCAGAAGGTCTGGTTTTTGGTGCATTATATCAACAAGCTGAACCAACTGATGATGTCGTTGCTTATAATGATCTAAAAGAAAAAGCATGGGTTGTTTCTGGAACATATAGCATTCCAAGCACACCATGGGCTGTAAAAGCGCAATATCAATCAGCAAAAACTGAATGGACTAATAATGATCGTAAAATTGATCAATATGGTTTAGGTGTTGACTATAACTTTAACAAACAAGCACGTTTTTACGGCGTAGTTGCTCAACAAAAACGTGATTGGTATGCTGACAATGACAAGAAAACTGTACTCGGTTTAGGTATGGAATATAATTTCTAAATCGGCTATTTAACCCAAAAGAAAAGGAACTCACCATAAGTAAGTTCCTTTTTTATATTTAGTGACTCATTAAAAATTGGCTCAAAAAATAAATTAAACATCAATCGCTGTTGCTGAAATACCAATATAACGGGACATGTCTGCTGCACCCAAATCAGACTGGTACACTACATAATCCGAATAAGTTGCTTGTTTTAAGTCTTCCAATATATTGATTTGAATATCATGGGCATGAACATCATCTACTGAGCGTTGCATTGTCGATTCATAGGCATCAGATATATATTCAAAACCCAGATCAAATGCTACAAATAAGGTATGTGGGCATGGCTGTACATACTGCTCTTCTGCCCAATTGATAATATTGTGTTGGCAATGTGGACAGGCAATATTACTATCTGCCTGAATATCAAGCTTAATCAATTGAAAACTCATCGCAATATCATCAAAATTTAAAAATGTATTGTAAAAGATTCAATGTGTGATTAAAACCAACCTTTATGCCCTTTAATCACCGCATCTGCACAGCGTAAGGTTTCCTGTGTTAAACCCCACAAACGATAATCTCCTGTAATAGAACCCGTCATAAAGTTATGTGTATAAGCAAAACTTAACTGACGCTGCGGATCACACCATGCGCCTGAACCGTTATACCCTATATGTCCAAAACCTTGTTTGGCAAGTTTTCCCATACTAATCACACGGTGATAACCCAAACGCCATTTCATAGGAATTGGCATTACTCGGTCACGGCGAATACTTTGAATTTTACTCAATTCTGAAAATACGTGTGGTTGAATGAGTTGCTGACCTTGCCATTCGCCACCATTTGCCAACATGGCATACATTTTTGCCAAGCTATGTGCATTAAAAACCCCATTTGCCGCTGGAATAATCGCTTGTAAGCCTTGATCACTAAAAAAACTAAAATCCTTCATGCCTTTTGGCACCATCGCATCTAAAAAATCTTGCGGATTCTGTCCACTCAATTCAACCAATTTATCGGAAAAACTCACTTTATGGTGCTTTTTGACTTTATTTTGCGTAGCTTGCTGCGTACTTTGAGCCACTTGCTGTTTTGGGGCTTTTTCCTTAGGCAACAATCGAGCCACTCGGTTCAATTGATCTTGAGGTACACCAAAATATGCACCATCTAATGCTAAAGGCTCAACCAAATACTGTTGCATCAAATCTTGTAAGTGCTGACCTGTCGCTTTTTCAAGCACACCTCCAACCAACCAACCAAAAGTTAATGCTTGATAGGCGATATCCTGCCCCACAGCGAAACGAGGTGTCGCTTGCTCCATCACCTGTAACATATGCGACCAATCTGCCATTTCCACAGCGCTTTGAATCATATTTCGAATATCATATAAACCCGTCTGATGACTCAAAATATGACGTAATGTCATTTCAGCTTTACCATTTTGCGCAAATTCAGGCCAATAGTGACGCACAGGTGTATCGTAATCGAGTAGACCCGCACTCACCATAATATGTGCAAGGGTTGCAAGCACACCTTTACCTGTGGAATAACATACAGATAAAGTATCGGTGCTCCACTGTTCAGTCATCGATTTACGACCCGTACAAATATCGACAACCTTTTCACCCTGAAAATATACCGCCAATGCAGCACCACCCTGCATGGTTCGGCTGTCTTGCAAACGGCTAAATTGCTCAGCAAGCTCTTTAAAACGGTTATCTACAGTTCCTATATAGTTATGTTTGACTGCAAATAAAATATCCGTTAAACCACTCATTCCTTTTCACCTTTTTTGTTTTATGCTGATGATCCATTCAATTTAAAAAGCCTGCATTTTACAACGCAGGCTCTTGTCTTATAGCGCTTTTACAATACCACTGACATGTGGTTTTTGCGATGACTGATTTCGAATTAGGAAAGCAGTTTCCGCTTTTCCATTTTCGGTCAGCAGTTCAACTGCCGATGGTAAATAGATGGGTAGTTTAAAAGCCACATCTGCTTCATAAGCATCAGGTAAAGTTAAACTTGCCAATGCTCGTGCTTTACTCCACATACCATGTGCTATGGCTTGTTTAAAACCAAAGGCTTTTGCCGTTAAAGCATGAATATGTATTAAATTATAATCACCCGAAATACGTGCATAACGGCGACCTGTATCTTCTGAAATTTTCCAGCTCGTTAACACTTCATACGCAGGCGTAGCTACTTCTTCTTTATTTTTAGATGCACTTGAACCATCAGTTTTTTGACGAATCAAATACGTTGTCACGCCTTCCATCACCACATCACCACCTACTTTTGCTGTGGTTAAGAAATCAAACTGTACACCTTTATCGTGTGGTTTCAATTCACCAAAAGTACATGAAAGCGTTAATGGCTCATTCACACCGACTTTTCGGTATTGTTTGACCGTATTACGAATATGCACCAAACCTAAAATTGCAAATGGAAATGGCTCTGACGTCATCATATGCATCTGTAGGCTTTGCGACAACACAGCCAAATAAATCGCAGGAATATAGCCATTATTTTTAAAGCCACAAACTTCGTTATACGATTTTAAATGATCGCTATCAATTTTGAATGAATCCACCACATATTCAACCTGTGGCAAAATTTTTGCACCCTTCGGCTTTTTAAAAATCAAACTTTGAATAACTTTTGGATATGCCAAATATGGCTTAGGCAATTGATTAAAGTGACGGCTATTCATATTTTACCTTTCTAATATTTGATCAATTTAAAATCTATTAAATAAAAAAATCAGGGATGTTTCAAGCACAGCCCTGACTCTTTTAACATGCTGTCAAATTTTATTATGCACCCAATAAGCTCTGACCACATACACGAACTACGTTGCCATTTAAACCTGTAGATGCTGTAGATGCAAACAACGCAATCGTTTCAGCAACATCAACAGGTAAACCACCTTGGCTCATTGAATTCATACGACGACCCGCTTCACGAATAGCAAAAGGAATTGCCGCTGTCATTTGAGTTTCAATGAAACCTGGTGCAACAGCATTGATCGTCACACCTTTTTTCAATAGTGGTGCAGTAAATTTCACTAAACCAATCACGCCTGCTTTTGATGCTGCATAGTTGGTTTGACCCAAGTTACCCGCAATACCAGAAATAGACGATACGCAAATAATACGACCATTTTCGTTCAGACCACTGTTATTGAGTAAGTAGTCATTAATGCGCTCTGCCGCAGACAAATTAATGTTAATCACTAGATCCCACATGTCTTGCTTCATATTGGCAAGCGTTTTATCACGTGTAATACCCGCATTATGTACAATAATATCCAGTCCACCCTGCGCACTCGCAGCGGCTTTAATCTTCTCACCTGCATCGGCTGCTGTAATATCTAAGGCTAAAGCAGAACCACCAATTTCACCTGCAACACGATCAAGATCTGCTTGTTGCTGTGGAACATCTAAACAAATCACATGCGCACCATCACGTGCCAATACATGTGCAATCGCTTCACCAATACCACGGCTCGCACCTGTTACCAATGCAGTTTTGCCTGCCAATGGTTTTGCCCAATCAACATTGACTACAGCCGCTTTAGAAACACGAATCACTTGACCTGATACATATGCAGAACGTGGTGAAAGTGCAAAACGTAAAGACGATTCAAGGTTTGCAGCCGCATCAGCATCAACGTGAATTAAATGCGCAGCAATTCCTTTTTTAAATTCTTTACCCACCGACTTCACGAAGCCCTCTAAAGCACGTTGTGCAATGGCTTGCTTAATCGTTGATGCCGTTTCAGGTGTTAAACCAATAACAATAACACGACCTGAAGGTGCAATTTGACGGGCAATCGGGTTAAAAAATTTGTGCAATTCATTGAGCTGTTCAGAGTTTTGAATCCCTGATGCATCAAAAATAACTGCTTTAAATTTTGACTCTTTATCGCCTTCATTGAACGCATTTAAAGTCAAACCTGATTTTGCTGCTGCTTGTTGCAATTCAGCGTTATTGCCTGCATAGCTATTTGCATGCACATTGCTGAGTACTTGAGAAATCGAATTCGATAATGTACCACCCGGCGCAGCACCAACAAGTACAGCACCTTTAATCACGGGTGTTGCAGATTCAAAACGGTCTAGCGCAAGTGGCGATGGTAAACCTAAATTTTTAATGACAAATTTACCAATTGGAGATTTTGCAAATACTTGGTATTGGTCAGACATGTTTATTATCTCTCTGAAAATTAATTTTTGAATATCTCTGATCGTATCATTGAATTTCATTGTAATGAATGTAATGTCAGATACTTATATTTCAACAGATACATAAGGCTTGTTCTGAATCATACTTGACTCAGCTACTATATGTCTTGACCTGAAAGCATCCGTAAATGTCATTTCAGTCAATACGACCCTCTCAACAATATGCTAATGTACACCTTAAGAATAGCGTAAACATGCTTGGAAAAGCCTTATGAGCAAAACAACTCAAGAAAATCCAACAGTCGAGGATTCTGCTGCGGAAGCGGTGTCAAAACCATCAAAACAGCGTACGAGTACTAACAAAAGTACCACAGTTGCTTCTCCCTCAGAAAGTACTTCACGGACGCCACGTAACCGTGTTACTGCATCGACTCGAAAATCAACGGCTTCAGATACCAATAAAGTAAAAAAAGTAGATGCACCTTCAGCACCTACAAAGCAAACATCAACATCTCAGGGAAAAACCATGACTCAAACAGTTCGTCGTGTAGCCATTCTTGGCGGTAACCGTATTCCATTTGCACGTTCAAATGGCCCATATTTTCAAGCATCCAATACAGATATGTTTACTGCTGCGTTAAATGGCTTGGTTGAGCGTTTTAACCTACAAGGTCAACGCCTTGGTGAAGTTGTTGCAGGTGCAGTATTGAAGCACAGCCGTGATTTCAACATGACCCGTGAATGTGTTTTAAACACTCAACTTGCACCTGAAACACCTGCTTATGATATTCAACAAGCATGTGGTACAGGTTTACAAGCAGCATTCCTTGTAGCAAATAAAATTGCTTTAGGTCAAATTGAAGTGGGTGTTGCAGGTGGTGTAGATACCACGTCTGATGCGCCTATTGCATTTGGTGATGGCTTACGCAAAGCAATGCTTGAACTAAATATTGCTAAAACTGCAAAAGACCGTTTAAAAGCATTGTCAAAAATCAATGTTAAAGATTTACTGGATGCGCCTAAAAATGGTGAGCCACGTACAGGTTTATCAATGGGTGAACACCAAGCGATCACAACGCTTGAATGGGGTATTTCTCGTGAAGCGCAAGATGAACTTGCAGCAACTTCACATCAAAAGATGGCAAAAGCATATGATGCTGGCTTCTTTGATGACCTCATGACACCTTTCTTAGGTTTAAGCAAAGACAATAACTTACGTCCAGATTCTACAGCTGAAAAATTGGCTAAATTAAAACCTGCGTTTGGTAAAGGCGAAAATGCAACCATGACTGCGGGTAACTCTACGCCGTTAACCGATGGTGCATCAACTGTATTACTTGCTTCTGAAGAATGGGCAAAAGCCAATGGTCATGAAGTTTTGGCTTATCTAACTTTCACAGAAACAGCTGCTGTTGACTTTGTTGGTAAAAAAGAAGGTCTATTGATGGCACCTGCTTATGCTGTGCCACGTATGCTTGATCGTGCGGGCATTACGCTACAAGATTTTGATTATTACGAAATTCATGAAGCATTTGCAGCACAAGTATTGTCTACACTCAAAGCATGGGAAGACACAACTTTCTGTAAAGAGCGTTTAGGTCGTGATGCACCACTCGGTTCAATCGATCGTAGTAAACTGAATGTCAACGGCTCTTCTTTGGCTGCGGGTCATCCTTTTGCTGCAACGGGTGGTCGTATTTTGGCAAGTGCTGCAAAATTACTAAATCAAAAAGGTTCAGGTCGTATTCTTATTTCGATCTGTGCTGCTGGTGGTCAAGGTGTAACAGCAATTATTGAAAAATAATTCATTCATTACATCATTGAAAAATATCAAACACCTCTAAGTTTTTCTTAGAGGTGTTTTTATTTCAACAACACAACACAGTTATCGTTTTGTAGTATTAAATGCCTAATTATTGTATTTATCTATAACGATTGTTAAGGTCATTATTCCAATAACAACCATTCAAAATGGAATATAAAATGACAAGTGAAACTATCCGAAATCCAAAAGATGATATTTTATTAACCCCACAAAATTCTGCTTTTATTTGTATTGATTTCCAACCTGTTCAGGTCAATTCGATTGCTTCAATGGATCGCCAATTACTTGTCAATAATATTGTCGGTGCAGCAAAAGCCGCCGTTTTATTTGACTTACCGATTATTCATTCTACCGTTAACGTTTCAACAGGCTTAAATAAACCACCGATTCCACAATTACGCAAAGTGTTAAAAGGAATTCCCACCTATGACCGCACTTCCATCAACTCATGGGAAGATGTGCAATTTCAAGAAGCTGTAAAAGCAACTGGTCGTAAAAAACTGATTATGACTGCACTTTGGACAGAAGCGTGTTTAACCTTCCCTGCACTTGATGCACTTAATCAAGGCTTCGAAGTTTATGTGGTGGTTGATGCTGTTGGCGGTACATCTGTTGCAGCACATGAAGCCGCATTACGCCGTATCGAACAAGCAGGTGGTAAGCTGATTAGCGTTGTTCAATTATTCTGTGAATTACAACGTGATTGGAAACGTGCTGAAACTGTTCCACAATTTATTGATCTTTTCATCGAAACAGGTGGCACGGCGGGCATTCAATTTGCATCTGAAAAACCTGAGTAACGCCTTTAAATTGCTGTAAAAAAACCGTATCGACATCTATCGATACGGTTTTAGAGAGAATATCTACAAAATTTAAAAACACATACATTCATTTTTGTAATATGACGATTTTTTATTTCATAGTGACCATAGAGCTAATTCCCAAACGTGCCTCAATGTAGTCATAGCACCATTGGAAAATAAAGGTATAAACCAAAATACACATCGTCATACTGAAATCGAGTAAAATAGCTTCAAGTAAACTCATATTCAAAGCATAAGCAACCATTGGAATGGTCGCCAACATTAAACCACCTTCAAAGCCAATCGCATGCATAATACGAACAGGCACAGTACGTTTAAGCTGATGCTTCTTTTCATATTTTTCAAAAAAATGATTGAAAATCATATTCCAAATCACAGATGTCACTGCCATAGCGATACCTAAAGTTCCTGTGACTTCCATCGGTACTTCAAAAATAAAACTTAATGCAATTGCGATGATCACTAGAAGAATAATCTCGTAAGTCAACGCATGCACGACCCTTCTTTTTGAAATCATCATAAATCAGCTCCTATAAACTACAGATGCAATTATTTTATGTCCTTATTATTGATTAATCGAGTTAGATTCTTTCAATTTTTTTGATAGGATGGGTTTTCAATACTTTTATACATTCAATGCACAATGAATATTAATCAAGAACAACTCATCATTTTTAAAACAGTCATGGAAACAGGTTCATTTTCTGCAGCCGCACGCAAGCTCGGTAAAGTTCCCTCTGCGATCAGTATGTCAATTGCAAATATGGAAATTGATCTCAATTTAAAATTATTTAGCCGTGAAGGTCGTGAGCCATTGCCTACAGCGCAAGCACAAACTTTGTTTGAACGTACCGAACAACTACTGACAGAAATGAATCAATGGAAACAACATGCTTATGCATTAAGCTCAGGTCTAGAGTCTGCACTCAATATTGTGGTGGTTTCTGAACTTTTACACACTGATTGGACAAGCTACATTGCCCTGCTTGAGCAGAAATTTCCTGACTTACAAATCAATATTTTTTCTGCCCCGCAAGAAGATGCAATCAAAATGTTGATGAATAAATCTGCACAACTTGCTCTAATGTTTGAGCGTGAGCAACTTGAAACAAGTGAGCAATTCGTTGAATTGAAACGTGAAGCTCTAGTTCCTGTCGCATCAACAGAACATCCACTTGCACAGCTTGAATACGTTGCATTTGAAAAAATTTTGAAAAATCGTCAAATTGTGGTCGCAAGTCGTGACCGCACGATTAAACCTGAACTGCTCTATTCACAAAAATATTGGCGCACTGACAATCATCATTCTGCCTGCGTCATGATTTGCCAAGGACTCGGTTGGGGCGTATTACCATTGGAAATGCTAAATGAAAATCCATTATTACAACAGCAATTGAAAGTTTTAAATTTCTCCGATTTCACACCAAAATTTGAATATTATGTCGATTTAGTGTGGAGTCGTGAAAGTGAACTGGGTGCAGCTGCTCGTTTTTTAATTGATTACATCCGAAATCAACGTATTCAGGCAAATTAAACCCGTTTTTAGCGCTATTTTTACTTTTGCTCAAAGCACAATGTGCTATAAATAAAAACACAAGTATTTTAACCAAGAATTAAACCCTAATGACACAGTCTTCTTTAGAGCAATTAAAAACGCTGACTACTATTGTTGCCGACACTGGTGATTTAGCTGCAATTGAACAATTTCGTCCATTGGATGCAACGACAAACCCATCCCTAATCACGGTCGCAGCCAACCAACCCGAAAACCGTGAATTAATTGAAGATGCTTATGCACAAGCCAAAGCAGAAGGTTATCAACAAGATGAACTGATTGAGCGTACTATTGATATTCTCACGGTTAAACTCGGCGTTGAAATCTTAAAGATTGTTTCAGGTCGTGTTTCAACTGAAGTAGATGCCTCTTTATCGTATGACACAGATGCAACGGTTGCCAAAGCACATGAATTATTAAAACTGTATAAAGAATATGGCGTTGAACAAAACCGTATTTTGATTAAAATCGCATCAACATGGGAAGGTATTCAAGCTGCAAAAGTCTTGGAAGCTGAAGGCATTCATTGTAATTTAACCTTACTCTTTGGTTTACACCAAGCCAAAGCTTGTGCAGATGCAGGTGTAACCCTAATTTCACCTTTTGTCGGTCGTATTTTAGATTGGTATAAAAAAGCTGAAAATGTCGATCATTATCCGATTGAAAAAGATCCGGGTGTTTTGTCAGTAAAACAAATTTATCACTACTATAAACAGCACAACATTAAAACAGAGGTCATGGGCGCAAGTTTTCGTAGTGTTGATCAGGTGCTTGGTCTCGCAGGTTGCGACTTATTAACCGTTGCACCGAATCTATTGGCAAGTTTAGCCAATGAACAACGCAAAGTGACAACTCAACTCACGCTTGATCATGCATATTCACACACTGAAAAAGCACATCAAGTCATTCAAAAAGATGATTTTAAGTCTGAACTTGAACATGACTTAATGGCTTTCCAACTACTTCAAGGTGGCATTGATGGTTTCATTCGTGCTCGTGATCAACTGAGTACTTTATTACGTCAATCTTTTGGTATTGATGCAACAATTCATCGCTAATATTCAATTAAAAATGAATCGAAATAGATGATGGAAATGCACTAAATATGTGCAGATTTGAGCCGGATTTGTTATTATAATTCCGGCTTTTTTTAGTTGAATAAGCCCCTAATTTTCAACTCTTTTATCAATAGGTGAGACACAGTGTTTGGCGTTATAGATTATTGGACTTATATCATTGGAACCATTTTCATTGTTATTTTACCGGGCCCAAACTCACTGTATGTCATGTCCATCGCCTCACGCTTTGGCGTAAAAACCGGCTATATTGGTGCGCTCGGTGTTTTCACAGGCGACCTTATTTTAATTTTATGTACGGTACTGGGTGCAGCATCACTTTTACATGCATTTCCTTGGCTCTTTATTTTACTCAAAGTCGTTGGTGCAAGTTATTTGGCATATTTAGGTATACGCCTTTTAATTGCGGGTTATCAGACATGGTTCAAAAAAGCAGAAAAGATCGTGGCTTCGACAGCGCAAAGCCAAACTGAACAACAAGACTTCCATCCATATCGAACTGCGCTCACCATTAGTTTATTGAATCCCAAAGCCATTTTTTTCTATCTATCTTTCTTTGTACAATTTGTCGATCCTAATTATCCCTATCCTGCAATGAGTTTTGCAGTGCTGTCTGTCAGTTTACAAATCATCAGTATGGGCTACTTAACAGTGCTCATTTTTTCAGGTGTAAAACTCGCAAACTTTTTTAATATACGTTATAAAATTGCAGCGATTGGTGTTGCCTGTGTCGGACTGTTGTTTTGTGGCTTTGGTCTAAAACTTGCAACCTCGACTATGGTTTAATTTTTAGTTCTCATTTTATTAATATCAGATGATCATCAAAAAATATTATTTTGCTTATTTCTATGTAGACTTTGCATTATATATTTCCAATGATGGCTTTTACACATTTTGCGTATATACATAATACTCATCGGTTATGCTCGATTTTTGTATTCATTGATTTTAAGCCAACTAAATTAAGTTAGTATCAGGCTTAATTCACTCTAAAAATTGAATATTTGTTAAAATTTAAACATGTAAGCAGAAAGGAATCATGCAAAAAATTATTCAAGACTTCTCCATTCCCGCCGTATTTGCAGGTTTTATTACCTTTCTGATTGGCATCAGCGTTTCAGCCGTATTGGTTATTCAAGCTGCACAAATTTTAGGTGCCTCTGCGGAGCAAATTACCTCTTGGTTTTGGGCTTTAGGCTTAGGAATCGGTCTCAGCGGGCTCATTCTCTCTTGGAAATTTAAATATCCCGTTGCAACAGCTTGGTCAACCGCAGGTCTTGCCCTCATTATGGCAACAGGAAGTGGTTATAGCTTATATGAAGCAATTGGCGCATTTTTAGTCTGTGGATTATTGACCGCCATACTTGGCTTCATGGGAATTTTTGAAAAAGTCCTGTCTTATATTCCACAAAGCCTCACCAGCGCCATGCTTGCAGGTGTATTACTCAAATTCGGCATCGCACTCTTTACAAGCATGCAAACCGATTGGGCTTTCATTCTATTGCTCTTAGCAGTTTATCTCATTTCAAAACGCTTATGGGCACGCTATTGCATTGTGATTACCGTGATTGCAGGGCTGATCCTCTGTCCAATATTTATGGACTTCCATACGCCTACCCTACATTGGTCATTGGCAAAACCAGTATGGATTAGCCCTGAATTTACATGGTCAGCTATTTTAGGACTTGCCTTACCTTTATTTGTAATCAATATGGCATCTCAGTACTTACCCGGTATTGCGATGATCAAAAGTTATGGTTATCAACCGCATGTTAAACATCTCATTGGATGGACGGGGCTAACCCAAGCGCTACTTGCCCCATTCGGTTGTTATAGTGTCAATATTGCGGCAATTAGTGCAGCGGTGAGCCTTGATGACCAAGTTCATCCCGATCCAAGCAAACGATATATTGCAGGTATTAGTTGTGGATTTTTCTATGTTATCATGGGCTTATTTGCAGCAACACTAACTAGTTTGTTGATGTCATTTCCTAAACTATTTATTGTGGCACTCGCAGGCATTGCATTATTTGGCACCATTAGCCATAACATTGCCATTGCCTTTCAAGAAGTTGCTGATCGTGAAGCTGCCCTACTGACCTTCTTATTTTGTGCATCGGGTGTACAATTTTTCGGTATAGGCTCTGCATTTTGGGGACTATTATTTGGATTTTTGGTATCTTTCATTTTGAAATTTAAACAAAAATCTTAAATTCAATGACTTTATATTTATCAAATAAAATCCAAATACATGATAACCAAGGGTCAGGTAAGCCATCTTGAATGATGGTCTGACCTTGTAAAGGCTGTTGCAATGCTCACGATATTTTCAATAACTTCAACAACTTTATTGACAACTTAAACCAGTATGCAATTTAGAACACCACCGATTTTTATGATCTAATTTATTAAGGATCATCAATATCAACTAAATTTTAGACAAAAAAAAGCTTACTCAATAATGAATAAGCCATGAAACTTTAAAACAAGTTAAACAATAAAAAAGAAACTACAGCTAGTATCTCTATACATATTATAGAGTATTTCAATCAAATCATCAAACATATAAAAATTATAGTTTAATAACTTTTACGTCTTAGTGTTTAAAAAAAAGCTGTTTGATAAAAATAAATGAGTAATACATCGCATTTAAACAATAATCAAATGATTATTTATAATTTAATAAAGACCAAAGTCTAATAAGATTATACCTTAAATTGCTGGGTAAGCTCCTGTACCCTCAGGCCAAGGTGACAATAACTCAAAACCATCATCAGTGACTAAAACCATGTGTTCCCATTGTGCAGACAATGATTTATCTTTAGTAACCACTGTCCAACCATCACCTAGCTCTTTTACAGCCGCTTTACCCATATTGATCATGGGTTCAATGGTAAAGACCATCCCTTTTTTCAAGATCATCCCCTGACCTGCTTGACCATAATGTAAAACATTTGGCTGTTCATGATAAACCTTACCAATCCCATGACCACAATATTCACGCACAATCGTATAGTTTTCCCGCTGTGCCACTTGCTGAATTGCATGACCGACATCACCCAAAGTTGCACCAGGTTTTACCGCATGAATACCAGCAACCATTGCTTCATACGTTGTATTGATGAGTTTTTTTGAAGCAGGTGTAATTTGACCCACAGCATACATGCGACTCGTATCACCAAAATAGCCATCTTTAATAATCGCAACATCAATATTGATAATATCGCCATCTTGCAAAACGATTTTTGCCGATGGAATACCATGACACACCACTTCATTGGGTGAAATACACGTTGTTTTGGTATAACCGTAATAACCAATATTGGCAGGAATAACTTTTAATTCGTTGACAATAAAATCATGGCACAAGTCATCTAGGTATTCTGTCGTCACACCAGGTTTGACATAAACTCCGATCATCTCTAGTACTTGAGCTGCAAGGCGCCCCGATATACGAAGTTTTTCAATATCCTGTTCAGTTTTAATGGTGACTGCAGAAGCTTTCATGACTTAACCCTCTTTTGAGAAACATAAGTATACGCTTTCCGATTCGATAGGGCGAACCGAATATATAAAGTACATATTAAATGAAAAGTAGTATGTATTGATCTAGGGTGTGTTGACATTTCCTGCTCATAATTCACTCTATAACGGTAACCATAT
>CAXYZD010000003.1:0-50805 GCA_964293455.1 uncultured Acinetobacter sp.
ATATGGTTACCGTTATAGAGTGAATTATGAGCAGGAAATGTCAACACACCCTAAACTTTCATCGCTATAATTTGTTGTAATTTGAAATAATCGTTCTGAATAGCGTAAACCATTTTCAGGCAATGTTTTGGCATGAAAATGTTGCATCAATACATGCATATCTTGTTGTGTTTGTCTGCTCATACGATTCTTCTGTTTAAAGCGATGAAAGATATTTTTCACAAGAATATCAAATCACTATTCATTGTGTATATAAATTATGCAATGAATTAAACTGATTAACTTAACTATTTTGTTTAAATGCTTCAATTGCACGAATACGGCTACTTTTAAGATCAACAATCGGTTTTGGATATTTCAACTGCATATTGGGATTTTTAGCATAAGGTTCATGAATTGTTTTCGCATCTAGATGCGCAAGCTCAGGAACCCACTGACGGATATAATCACCATCGGCATCAAATTTCTGTGACTGAAAAACAGCATTGAAAATACGGAAATAAGGCACAGAATCCGTCCCTGTCGATGCACACCATTGCCATCCGCCATTATTGGCAGCCAAATCTCCATCAATCAGGTGTTGCATAAACCATTGTTCGCCTTGTCGCCAATCGATGAGTAGATTTTTACAGAGAAACATCGCAACAATCATACGCACACGATTGTGTATCCAACCCGTTGCAAGCATTTGGCGCATACCTGCATCTACAATAGGAATGCCTGTTTGCGCAGTTTGCCAAGCCTTTAAATCATCGGGTGCATCTCGCCAAGGAATATTTTGAGTATTGATTTTGAACGGCAAATGTTTCGATACACGAGGGAAATCGAACAAAATATGTTGATAAAATTCACGCCATAATAGTTCATCAAGCCATGTTTGCTGACCTGTAGACTCAATTTGAAAATAGCCATTTTGCGAACGAAATAAGGCTTGAATACATTGTCGAATAGACAATATGCCGATGTTTAAATAGCTCGAAAGTTGGCTCGTGCCTTCAATATGAGGGAAATCACGTTCAGTTTGATAATGCTCAACACGATCTTCAATAAAATCATCAAGTAAAGACCAAGCATGTTGTTCCGATATAGCCCATATTGGATGTGAATTGGCTTGCCAATCTGAAGGATAAATTTGCTCTAAACTTGGAATGTCTTCCGATTCAATAGGAGAGGTAATCTTGGCTTGAATTTCAGGTTTTGGGTAGCATTGTGGAATTGAAATACTCAGTTGTTCATAGCAATATTTTTTAAATGCACCGAATACTTGATAGGGTGTATTGCTTTTATTACGAATTGAGCCGACAGGGAAAAGTGTGCGGTCATGATGTAAAACTAAATCTTGGGCATGCTGATTCAGTAAATTTTGTACCTTAAAATCACGCTGTAATTCATTCACGCCACATTCGATATTGGCATGAATATATTGAATATTTAAATTTTGGCATAGTTGCTGAATATATGGTGCAATGTCCTGCCATAAAGGAATTGTTTTAATGATTAAGGGAATATTGAGCTGTGCCAAGTCTATTTTAAGTTGTTGCAATTGACGTAAATAAAAATCAATTTTAATGGGTGCATCATTATGTTGTTGCCATTGTTCAGGTGAGAGTATAACCAATGCAATCGTTGAACCTGAATTTGTCGCATGCCACAACGCACCATGGTCGTGTAGTCGTAAATCTTGTCTAAACCAAATGAGTGTATTTTGTGACATAGTTGGGCTGAGCTATCGTAAAAATTCAGTTCGATTATTCGCTTTTTATTGTCTTTAAATCAACTGTACGCATAAATTGAATTTCCGGTTGATCATATTGTGGCTGTTGTAGTTGCTTTTGAATAAGCCCAAAAATAATCGGATTCCATTCAGGCGAGCGCTGATCTTTTTCTGTCCAATGGTATTTGGGCCAATTACGTTGCTTTGTAATTAGATCTGACTCTTTTTCCATATTTTGCATAAATTTCAGCACAAACTTTGTGCCACGCCATTCATCATCGGCAAAGACTTTTTGACCACCGATATAGGTTCTATTCTTCATGTGATCTGGAATTTTCAGTACATCAGTATCATTAATTAAAAAGAGCCTACGCCAAATATGGGTATAGGGTTCTTTATAAACTTGTTGATTAAAATCAATTGGATTCTGTGGAAGAATAGGGAGGTTTCTCGTACTACTTCCATTATCTCGTTTTAGTGAGCGGTCTGCCCAAAATGCTAAACTTTCCATATACCATGAATTTTTGAATTGCGTATAACTATATTCATATAAATGGAAAAGTTCATGCGCCACAGTGCCCCATCCTCCTGGAAACGCTTCTAAATTATTGGAAATGACGAAGGTTATAGAGCAAGGCATTTTTATCATGTCTTTTGCAATATTTGGATATTGGGCAGCAGTTTCAAAGGCTGTACCATTATTTTTAATTTTTTGTAAAAAAATGGCGATTGCTGTTGCACTATTTTGATAACGTGGTGATTTTAGTGGAGAACGGAAACCTGCTAATTGGAACATATCACGGCTATTTTGGGCTTGCAGTGCAATATTTTCGACATAATCAGGAATATTGTTTTTGTTAATATCTTTGGTTTGTGGAAGTTTATGCTCACTGTTTGGTAAATCTGAATAGTAAATATAAAATTCATCGAGTTGATAAACTTTGTTAAATTCATTTGCCCAAGCAGGTGATGAAACTTTGCATTGAACACTAGAATTTTCTTTTTTGGCATAGGTACATGAAGTCATCAGACCGATACCCAGAAGCACGAAAGGAATTGTCAATTTCATTGTTATTATATCTGTGATTTTTAATTTAGTTTATTCTGATTGGTATAAAAAAGGCAAAGTAAATACTTTGCCTTTCCAGATCGATGAGATCTTAGTGGTGATGACCACCTGCACCGTGTACATGACCGTGCTCAATTTCTTCAGCAGACGCATCACGAACTTCAGAAACTTCAACATCAAAAGTTAAATCTTGACCAGCAAGTGGGAAGTTAGCATCAACAATAATGTTGTCGCCTTCAATTGCCTTAACAGTCACGATTTGAACGCCGTCATCAGCTTGTGCTTGGAACTGCATACCAACTTCGATGTTTTCAATACCTTGGAACATTTGAGCAGGAACTTCTTGAACTAAATCAGTGTTATATTCGCCATACGCTTCAGCAGCAGGAATCGTGATTGTGAATTTATCACCAGTCGTTTTGCCTAAAAGTGCTTTTTCAAGACCTGGAATGATGTTTCCAGCGCCTTGCAAATAGACAAGTGGCTCACCTTGTGATTTGTCAAGTTGCTCACCTTCAGCGTTAGTCAACGTATAGTGGAAAGAAACCACGTGGTTATTTGCAATTGCAGTCATGTCATTGATCCATTCAATATTTTAAGGAAGCTATCATAAAGTGAAATGCATTTTTTGTAGACTAAAATTTCTAAAAAAATGCATGTTCATCGGTTTTATGACCGTTTTTTCATTAATAAGGGCAGTTTGTTCAATTTCAATGTAATTTAATGCGTGGAGAGATTTTTCGTGTAACAAAATCTTTAGCCGTCAGTAAACCCGCATGTGCATAACCATAAATAGTCGCTTGGTGTATACGATATAGAGAGACATACATCGACTTGGCAATGAAACCTTGCACATTGACTTGCCCCATCAATTCACCCACCGCTTTATTTTTACTCAGTGAAACCAAAGAACCTTTGTCTGAAAATTGGAACATCGGTTGTTGACGACCACTTAGGCGAGCACTTATAGCATCAACAAGAAAAGCTGCTTGCTGACTTGCCACTTGAGCACGAGGACCAAGCGGTGGTTCGCTCGCATCTAAAATACAACAGGCACAATCGCCAAAAGCAAAAATAGCAGGGTCGGCTTTGGTTTGTAATGTCGCATACACATCTAAACGCCCCATACGATCTTGGTTAAAGCCTGCTAAATTGGCAATCACAGGCGGAGTTTTAATGCCTGCTGCCCAAACTTTCAATTGCGCCTCAATGAATGTGCCATCGGTAAACCAAACTTTATCAGCATCGACTTTTTCAACGCGTTTTGCTGTCAGTACATCAATTTTCATACGTTGTAATTGTTGATTGGCGTGTGCAGCTATTTTTTCAGATAACGCTGGTAAAATGCGATCGGCACCTTCAATGAGGGTGATTTGTACATTTTGAGGATTAATTTTATTTAAACCATATTTATAAAAATTTTGCTTGGCTTCAACCAATTCAGCAGATAATTCTACACCTGTTGCACCCGCACCAATAATCGCAATTTTTAAGTCACGATCAATATTTTTATTTTGCGCATCTAAATATAAATGGAGCAAATCTTGTTGGAAAATATCAGCTTGAATTCGGCTGTCTAAGTAATGGCAATAGTCTTTTACACCGGGTGTGTTGAAGTCATTGGACACGGAACCGACTGCTAAAATAAGGGTGTCATAGCTTAACGTCTGAGTTTCAGTTGAAGTATCGTATTTTGTATTTTGAGATTTACTTAAAAAAATGGTTTTATTTTCACGATCCAATTGCTCAAAACGTCCTAAAACAAATTCATAATGATGTTTGGCTGAATGAGCATAATAATTGGTTTCTTCATCATTTGGATTCATAGTGCCTGCAGCAATTTCGTGCAGAAGCGGTTTCCAAATATGTGTCAGTTTTTGATCAACTAAAGTGATTTTAGCTTTGGATGATTTGCCAAAAGTATCGCCAAGCTGTGTTGCTAGTTCGAGTCCGCCTGCGCCACCACCCACAATCACGATATGATGTAAATTGGACATAAAAATTACCTAATTGTTGTTATAAAAAATGGAATGGCACTAATATGCCATTCCATTCAAATATTTTTATGTTTTTTTGTTTTACAAATTACATTTTTACAATAAAACCAAGTTTAACACTCAGGTTTTAATAATTTTGTGATGACATTCTAAAATGTACGACTGTTGAATTGTTCTTGTTCGACCTTTTACTATTAGAACAATGATTGTAACCAATTGATTAAACGTTCAATCCATGACGCTTGTTCAATCTGTACATCATCTTCAATATCAAAGGTTTGAATGAGTTGATCACCTTGATAGACATTCACTTTCGCCAAATGCATGATTTGCGCTAAAGGCGCGGTCAGTGAGGTTTCATTCAACTCGACATTGAGTTTGGTTTCTGTCGTTTGTAAAGGTTCGATGGTGCTTAAAATACCATTCGGATTGGTCTGCATCACTCTAGAGCTGAGATTATCAAAGGTCATTAGGTCAATTGGAGCAGGGTTGTTATACAGGGAAGTGGTGACCAGTTGTGGTTTTTTGGCTTCAACTTTAAAAATCTTCAACGTTGATTTGACGACAGGGAGTTCAGCAATCAGCTGTTTGTCCTTAATGGCAACTTCATCACGGGTATAGCTATAGCCTAAATTTAAAAGTTTATGGGCAATTTCAGCACGCTTAAAGGCATTTTTCGCCCCCATCACCACCACAACTAAACGACGGTCAGGCGATTCAACTAAACCTGATGGACGTTTAGCACTGAGCGCAAGATTGTAACCTGCTGCTTTGGTGAAACCTGTTTTTAAGCCATCGACACTTGGATCATTTTTTAATACAAGATTCGTTGCATGGTGAAAGCGTTGTTTGTAGCTAAAACTAGGCATAACAGAATAGTGCATATAATCAGGCGTGTTTTGGGTCACAGCTTGCCCCAAAAGTGCCATATCATGTGCTGATGAAAAATGATCGGGCATGGTCACACCCGGTGCATTGGCAAAATGCGTATCCTTCATGCCTAAATTTTGTGCTTCTTTGTTCATGCGCACAATGAATGCAGGAATATTACCTGAAATTTTTTCTGCAAGGGTCACAGCGGCGTCATTGGCAGACATCACCACTAAACCCGCTAAAAGTTGATCAACTGAAATTTGTTCGCCTTGTTTGAGATACATCTGAGACTCATCCCACTGCACCATCTGCACCACAGGCGTTGCCGTTAAGACTTCATCTTTACGCAAATGTCCTGCTTTAATTTCTTTAAGTGCAATGTAGGCAACCATCATTTTGGTCATCGAGGCAGGTGAACGTTGCACATGACTATTATATTCAGCGATGGTTTGACCCGTTTGTGTGTCAAGAATAGTCCAAGACTCAGCCTCGACAGACTGTGGATTGATATTGAGGAGTGCAGCATTAACGAACGTGGAGCAACACAGGCTGAGTACAGCCAGTGCAGAAGTAAAAATTTTCAACAGAGATACCTTTTATAGCCAATCCGATGGCAATGAATACAGAAATCAGTGCGAATCCTATGCTTTTTTATGATATTTCGCTAGCTAGGTTTGTAGATAAATACACCAATTTCTGCATGAATTTATAAAAAATGATAATCTAATTGTTAAATTATCTTTTTACTGTTTGTTGAAGCAAAATTATGTTGCACTATCAGATCGAATTTGACGATTATCGTCAGCATCTTGTTCATGTCACACTGCGTTTTCTTGCAGATCCAACACAGGTTTTATCATTACCCACATGGATTCCGGGCAGTTATTTGATTCGTGAATTTTCGAAGCATATTGAGTCTGTTCGTGCGTATGATGAAGCAGGTCGTATGCTTAAAATCAGCAAATTTGAAAAAAATAAATGGCGTTTATTCAATACCGACCATGAGCTGATTACGGTTGAATATGATGTTTATGCCTACGATTTATCTGTACGTGGTGCGTATGTCGATCAAACACGTCTGTATATCAATCCGGCATGTTTATGTTTGGGCTTAGACGGACAGGAACATAAAGAAGTTGAAGTTGAAGTTTTCTTTCCACCTGAATTGAAGCATTTTCAAATTGCGACAGGCTTAGCATCAAAAAGTTTGGTGAAAGGTCGTTTTACCTTAAAAGCCGAGAATTATGCTCAGCTGATTGATTCACCATTTGAATTGGCGGATCAGACGCGTTTTAGCTTTGAAGCCAATGGCGTTCCACACGAATTTGTGGTGTCGGGTAAGCATGCGATGAATGCGGCTCGTATGCAGCAAGACATTGAAAAAATTTGTGCCACAGAAATTTCAATGTTCGGTTCGGCACCTTTTAAAAACTATACCTTTATGACCATGGCAACAGGCAATAGTTATGGTGGTCTTGAGCACTCAAACAGTACAAGTTTGATTAGCCCACGTGATGACTTGCCGAAAGCTGATGAGCCTGAAGAACCATCCGCAGACTATCAGCGTTTCTTGGGCTTATGTAGCCATGAATATTTCCACTCATGGTTGGTGAAATTTATTCGCCCTGAAAATTTTGTCAATTATGATTTGAATCAAGAAAGCTATACCTCTTTGCTTTGGATTTTTGAAGGCTTCACTTCATATTATGATGATTTGATTTTGCTTCGTAGTGGTGTGATTTCGCAGGAATCTTACATCAAACTATTAAAAGCACAGATTGATCGTTATTTACAAAATCCGGGTCGAGAAATTCAATCGGTTTCAGAATCAAGTTTTGATGCATGGGTGAAATTTTATCGCCAAGATGAAAACTCAAATAATGCAGGGACAAGCTACTACAACAAAGGCTGTTTGGTAGCGTTGTGTTTAGATTTGGGTCTACGTTTACGTGGTTCAAGCCTAGATGCATTGATGCGTAAATTGTATGAAAATGCGCAGAATGGCATTCAAGTTAATGAACGTACCATTGTTGAAATCTGTAATGAATTGACAGGTGATAACTGGATTGAACAGATCAATCACTTAATCAATACCACCGATGAATTGCCTTTAGATCAGTTACTTCCTGAGTTTGGTTTTAGTTATACATTGAAAAATGATAAATCTTTACCATTGGGTCTCAAACTTGTCGATAAACATGAGGGTGTATTGGTGCAGTCTGCACGTCGTGATGGTGTTGCTGTTCAAGCAGGTCTTTCTGCCAATGATGTGATTGTAGCGATTGATGGTATCAAAGCAACGGTTAAACTTGTTGAAAAATATGCCAAACAAGCGGGTACATATACTGTATTTGCATTCCGCCGTGATGAGTTGATGCAGTTTGAAGTACAAACAGGCGGTTCAAATTTAACGGAAGTTGAACTTGCTGTTGCTGATCAAAACAAAGCAGATAATTGGTTAAAAGTGAATGGTTAAAATTTTAAGATATTCTTATATATCAATTTGATATATTGTAAATATTCAAATAAAAAGGACACTGTAAACAGTGTCCTTTTTATTGTGGATGTCATATAAATCTAAAAAGCCCACCAAAGTGAGCTTTAGACTTTAACGATCATTCAATATTAACGACCATTGCGTCCACGACCACGTGGCGCTTTTGAATTTGGACGCGTTGTACCATTGGTGGTACGTTTTGGTTTTTCGCTATCATCCATTTGCCAAATACGTTTAGTACCTGTTGTCTTTTTGACAGAACCATCCTTATTTTTACGAACCATTGGCTTACCGCCTGTACCGCCTGGTTTTTTCACATAAGAACGTGAACGGTACGGTTCATCAGCAGGAAGATTTTGAAAATCAGGATAGAGCAAAGGTTCAATTTCTTTGGTTTCACCTGGTTTTAAGCCCATTTGTACAAGATCAATTGCACCAATACCCGTACGAATTAAACGTAAAGTTGGGAAACCTACAGCCGATGTCATACGGCGGACTTGGCGGTTGCGACCTTCACAAATTTGTATTTCAACCCAAGACGTTGGTACATTGGCACGGAAACGTACAGGAGGATCACGATCCCACAACCATTCAGGTTGAGGTACTTTTTCAGCTTTTGCAGGCAAGGTCATGCCATCTTTAAGTTCAATACCTTTACGCAATTGTTCAAGCGCTTCGTCAGTCACATCACCTTCAACTTGCACAACATAAGTTTTGAACTTTTTATTGGCAGGATTGGTAATGTATTGATTTAGACCGCCGTGATCGGTAAGGAAAACAAGACCTTCTGAGTCCATATCCAAACGACCTGCAAGACGTAAGTCTGGATCGCTGATAAAGTCAGACATAGTCATATGCGCTTCATCTTTACGGAATTGGGAGAGGACGTCATAAGGCTTATTTAGAATTACAATTTTCATATTAACCAATTGATATATATAAATAGAATATTGTGGATTGTATGGGTTACCCGTTTAATTACCCATTTTAAAGAGAATGGGTAGCAGAGTAAAATAAAATGCCCACTAGAATTTGGGCTACTATATCATATTAAGCTTTATGCTCTTCAACTTTATTCCGAACATACGATGAGTACCAAAACACATCTTTTTCAGATAGCCGAATTGGTTGCTGGATATCACCAGAGTTTACAAGTCCGAAAAACTTATCTTTACCAATTGGATGACCTCCGCACCGCAATTGCTCATCATGACTGCAACCGCACCGATAATCTCTTCCATTTAACTAATAACTGGACTGACATTCGCAATCACCTTAGTCCAAAACCATCGCAAATAATGGTACAAGCAACACAATTTCGGATACAGCTGAAGGTAAAAAGAAAAGTCGAGCCATTGCACGAGAGGCTTATCGGCAAACTAAAAATCGTTAATTGATGATCGTAAGTTAAGTGTTGCTCGCTTGTCATCAAATACTTTGACTTGCAAGATTAAGTTTGTGTTTGGATTTTTGGGTGACGAGACAAATAGCCGATTAAAATCAGTGTGCCGATTAGTAGGACGAAGGACGCCAACATAAATTGGTGATGATAACTCGCACCAAATTTTTGTAATGTACTGAAGGTTAAGCCACCAATCAGTTGTGTTGTGGCAAAAACTAAGGTGGCGATACTCCATAGCTTTTTATATTGCTGATGAAACAATTGCAAAATGGTATAAGAGGTGAGAAAGACCACAGCAGGATTGAGCATTCCCGTCAGAAAAGAGGATGCAAAAGTAAAAATAGGATAAACATTTAGCACAGTAATTAAAATTGCGAGCACATAGACACTATAAAGAATTTTTAAAGCAGTGAAATTGCCAAATTTTCGTGCCAATAAAAATGCCACAAATGCACCCAAAGCACTGCCAATGCCATATAAAATCCAATTAAAATTAATCCAATACAAATTGAGATGCAATGTATTGCTCAGATAATCAATCCAAAATAGTGAGTGAGGAACATAAGCAAAGGCGCTGCTTGCATAGACCATCAATAATGCTAAAAATAAACCATTAAATACAGGTGATGTCGTTGTCTGTGTCGCTTGATTGGTTAAATGGGGTTTGAATTGATGCAATAATAAAATTAGCACAATGCAAATGAGCGCAGAGCAAGTAAACAATAATAACCAAGCTGTTTGTGTTGCAATTCGGTCAAGCCATGGTAAAAACAGCGTTGCCGTCAGAACGCCTAAACCAATCCCGCTAAAACCAATAAAATTGATGCTTAAGCGATCTTCGGGTTGGCAGCATTGTGCAATGATGCTCGGTGATAAAATCATTAATAATCCACCGCTGACTCCTGAAAGAACACGCCAACCGATATACCAACTTGCAGAAAAATCAGCAAATGCGCATGCCAATAAACTGAGTACGCCTGTGATCGCTGCCATCTGAATATAGAAGGGTAGTTTCTGATTTTGAGGCAGTTTCAAAGCCCAAAATGCACCCATCAAATAGCCCAATAAATTTGCACTACCCAATAAACTGGCAAAATTGGTTGTCCAGTCATAAGCCTCACGCGTGACAGGGAGCAGTGCAGTATATGAAAAACGTAAGATGCCAATGCCCAAACACATGCTTAGACACAGGAAAAGGCTGAGTTTTATTTTGTTGGGAAACATCCTGTTCACTCATGGCTGAAGTACAAATTTTATTGAACGTTAAATAACTGAGTTGTTGCTCACAATACGACTTTGGTGGATCTTTGTCCAAAAGTATCGCTGAGCTATGTTATTCAATAAAGCTATTGATGATTTGATTAAAATTAGATACATGTAATTAATCAACGAGACAAATCTAGATTGTTTATAAAAAATTAAGAAAAGCATTGCAGTTTTTCTGATTTAGTCGCTATAACGTTGTTTTATGAATCATTATAAAGAAAAGATGTGTAGAGAATAAAATCAGCTAAAAGCCGAACTTTACGGTGATCATTCAATTTGGCTTATAATAGACAGATAGAAATGCTTGGAATAAGAATGAATTATCCTTTGATCATCAATATCGCTGTATTTGTAGGCTTGATTATTTTGCTGTTGCAAACTCGCCGTACAAATTGGAGTTTGGCAAAAAAGGTCTTGGCAGGTTTGGCTGTCGGCGTGGTTTTTGGTTTGGGTTTGCATGCAGTTTATGGTGCAGGTTCTGAAATTTTAAAGGAATCCATTCAATGGTTTAATGTTATTGGTAATGGCTATGTCAAGTTGTTACAAATGGTGGTGATGCCATTAGTCTTCATCTCCATTTTGAGTGCTGTCATTAAATTACATGATGCCTCATCGCTTGGCAAAATTAGTGTGATTAGTATCGGAACTTTGTTGGGTACAACGGCAATTGCCGCTTTTGTCGGGGTTGTCGTTACGCAGCTTTTTGGTTTGACTGCGACAGGACTTGTACAAGGCGAGCAAGAAAATGCCCGTTTAGATAAAATTAATTCAGATTATGTCGGTAAAGTGACAGATCTTAATGTACCCGATATGATTTTATCATTTATTCCAAACAACCCATTTGCAGAGTTGACAGGTGCGAACCCCACATCAATTATAAGCGTGGTGATTTTTGCGACTTTCTTGGGGATTGCAGGGATTCAACTGATTCGAGATGATGCGAGCAAAGGCCAGCGCATTGTTAGTGCTGTGGAAACTTTACAAGCATGGGTGATGAAGTTGGTTCGTTTGGTGATGACTTTGACACCATACGGTGTTTTTGCACTCATTACTAAAGTGGTTGCAAGTTCAAATGCTGCGGATATTGCCAAATTAGGTGGCTTTTTAGTTGCCTCATATTCGGGTTTAGCCATTATGTTTGCGGTACACGCCCTTGTTTTATTGTTGAGTGGTGTAAATCCATTACGCTTCTTTAAAAAAGTTTTGCCTGTATTAACCTTTGCATTTACGAGTCGTTCAAGTGCGGCAAGTATTCCGCTCAGTATTGAAGCGCAAACTAAACGTTTAGGGATTCCCGAATCTGTAGCGAGTTTTGCTGCATCCTTTGGTACAACGATTGGTCAAAATGGCTGTGCAGGTCTGTATCCTGCAATGTTAGCAGTGATGGTTGCTCCGACAGTTGGTATTAATGTGCTTGATCCACTTTGGATTTTGACTTTGGTGTGTGTCGTGACACTGAGTTCAATTGGTGTTGCAGGCGTGGGTGGTGGTGCGACTTTTGCAGCACTGATTGTCCTGCCAATCATGGGCTTGCCTGTGACTTTGGTGGCATTATTGATTTCAATTGAACCGTTGATTGATATGGGACGTACTGCGCTGAATGTCAATGGCTCAATGACAGCAGGTATGGTCACGAGTCAAGTGATGGGGCAAACCGATAAAAGCATTTTACTCAGTGATGATGATCTAGAATTGAACCATCGTTAATCTATAAATTTGACGATTTTAGACTTTTGATTGAAATGAAAAGCGTATTCAATGTGAATGCGCTTTTTTTATGCTGTAACCATTTTAAAATGGAAATTGTATCTGTACTCAAAGTCGTCGTGATTTAAAATACAATTAAAGGAGAGATATTATGAAAATGTATCAGGTCGATGCGTTTAGTCGTGAATTATTTAAAGGTAATCCTGCTGCGGTTTTAGTGCTTGATCAATGGCTTGATGATGCCAAAATGCAAAATATTGCCCTTGAAAATAATTTAGCTGAAACAGCATTTGTGAAAAAAATAGCATCTAACCAAGACAATGTAGACAGTTATGAAATTCGTTGGTTTACACCGACAGTTGAAGTGGATTTTTGCGGTCATGCTACTTTGGCATCCGCTTTTGTTTTGTTTAAAGATTTTACTCAAGCAAAGACTATTCATTTTCATGTGAAAAATTTAGGTATTTTCATTATTCGTCAGGCAGAAGATGGAAAAATTGAAATGAATTTTCCTGTGCGTCAGCCTGAGAAATTAGTCGATTATCCTATCTTGTTAAATCAAGTCATTGATCGACCTTTTAAAGAGGTTTATATCAATGCACAGGCGTTTATTTTGGTGTGTGAATCTGCACAAGATGTGATTGAGGCAACGCCAAATTTAACTGTGATTCGTCAACTTGCCTTAGAGCACCATATCAGTACTGCCATTACTGCCAATTATAATGATTTGGATTTGACCATTACGGCACAAGAAAACTCAAACCAACATCATCAATATGATTATGTTGCTCGTTATTTTGCACCGCAAAAAGGTATTGATGAAGACCCTGTCACAGGTTCTATGCATACAGGACTTGCGCCATTGTGGGCGGAAAAGTTAGGGAAAGATCAACTGATTGGTTATCAGGCATCGGCACGAGGTGGGGCATTGTATTGTTCACTTTTACCCGAAAATCGAATCGAAATTTCAGGTTATGCCAAACTGTATATGCAAGCTGATATTTTTATTGATTAATACTATATGAGAAAAATAGAATATTCATAAAGCGCTTTGTTTTCAAAAGTTAACTATAAATTTGATTCAGCTTTTTTTATGATGTGAGGTATATAACCTTTAGAACTTTAAAAAGCTGGATGAATTTATGCTTATGCAGTTGAAACAACTGACCTTATCTTTATGTATATTGGGTTTTAGTGTATCGACATTTGCCCAAACGGTACTTGTAAAATCAGAACATCAAATTGAAGAATATAAACTCGACAATGGTTTTCGTGTACTTCTTGCACCAAATGATAAAGAAAACAAAGTTTTAGTGAATACGGTTTATTTCACTGGTGCATTAAATGACCCTAAAGGTAAAGGGGGCTTGGCACACTTACTGGAGCATTTGGCATTTAAAGGTACAGAAAATGTGAAAGGTGAAGAGTTTCAGCGCAGACTTGATCAATATACTTTAATGACCAATGCGAGTACCGATTATTACTCGACTAAATATACCAATATTGTGCGCCCCGAAGTAAATGCTCTCAATGAAATTATCCATCTTGAAGCTGAGCGTATGGATAAATTGGTATTACAAGAAAAATTTGTACCCTCTGAAATTAATATTGTCATGCGTGAGCGTGAAGTGCGTATGGATCAGCCCTTTGCTGTATTGATGGATCAGATGTGGAAAGCCGCTTATGGGAATCAGTCACTTGGGCGCTTACCGATTGGTGATTTACCTGAATTAAAATCAATTAAAATGAATGAATTACAAACTTTTTACCGTGATTGGTATGCACCCAATAACGCCGTGATGGTCATTTCGGGTAAGTTTGATAAAGCTGAGGTTTTAAAGCAAATTGATCAACAATTTAGCCCAATTGCGGCGCGTAAATTGCCTGCACAAGCGGTTGTTCCATTACTCGATTCAAGCAAAATTGAACCTCGTAAATTTCAAGTGAAAAAGGGTAGTGATCTTGCTCGATTCAATATCTATCTAAATGGTAAAAATGAAAAAATTCAGCCAGCTTTATCCGTAGCACCGTATCTATTTACTTTACAGCCGAGTGGTCATTTGTATTCTGATATGGTTGAAACAGGTATTGCAACCAATGTGCAATCTACAAGCTGGCTCGATAATAATTTTAATTTAGTTTTCCTTGGCGCAATTTATGCACCAAACCATGATGTCAATAAAATTGAAAAATCACTGATTGATGGTGTCGAGCAAAACAAAGCATTTACTGATGCTGAGCTGAATCGTGTTAAAAATATGATGAAAAATGGTCAGGAAACCTTATTTACCAATGCTGTTTCTGTTGGTTCAATGCTGAGTGATTATGTGGTCAGTTCAAATGGCGATTGGACACAGTATTTCCGAGATCAAGAAGCGATTCAGAAATTATCTGTGTCCGATTTAAACAAGACACTCAAAGATTTTTTGGTAAAGCCTCATCGTATAGAAGGTGAAGTTTTACCTACACCTGAAGATCAGAAAAAGGCACAGCAACAAAAAGCATCGGAACAGCCAAAAACGCTAGATCAGCAAAGTGAAGCGGTTGAACCGTTAAAAGATGCGAGTGTGTATAAACAGGAAGTGAGTCAGTATTTAGCAACCACAGATGTGAAATATGTCGAGATTGAAAAGAAAATTCAACGAGGGCAACTGAAAAATGGCATGAAGTATGCGTTTTTTCCAACCAGAACCCTCGATGATAAAACCTATGCGACATTATTTGTCAATTTTGGTACAGCACAATCGTTGATGAATAAGAGTGAAATTATTGATTTAACAGCTTATTTACTCTTACGTGCATCAGATAAATATAGCCTACAAGATATTACCGATAAAACCATTGAAGTGAGTGGATCTGCTTCGGCATCTGCGTCAGACAATGGTATGGTGATTCAGATTTCTGCGAAGAAAGATCAATTTGAGCATTATTTCAATTACATGCTCTCTGTAATGAAAAATCCTGCGTTTGAACAATCGCAGTTTGACCTGATCAAATCACAAAGTTTATCGAGTTTAGATCGTCCTTATACCGAGCCTGAAACGGTATCGGCATTGACCATTGCACGTTTACTTGAAAAATACCAACCGGGCGATTTACGTTATCACTTTGAACCTGAACTTGCAAAAATGCAGTTGAAAAATGCAGATAATGCTCAAGTGAAGCAATTATACAAAGATTTCTTTGATATGAATCATGCACAATTGGCAATGACGGGTGACTTTGATGCCAAAAAAATGTTGAAAACGGTTCAAAAAGAGTTTTCAACATGGAATGGTAAACAAGACTATCAACATATTTTAGATGATTATTTTGAATATAAAGGTCAAAAAGTGCATGCGCTTGCAGAACAACGTGAGTTTGGTAGTTATCAAGCTATTCAAACCTTCCCGATGGGTGCAGATAGTCCTGAAACAGCAGCGATGATGGTCTTTGATTATATTTTGGGTGACTCACAACTCTCTTCACGTTTAGGGCAAGAGTTACGTGAAAAAAATGCATTGGTTTATGGTTTTGGTAGTAGCGTACAACTTGCCGATTGGAATGAGTCAGGTGCTTTGAGCATCAGTGCAAATTACACGGCAGGAAAATCTGCAGAAGTCTCAAAATCTGTGCATAAAGTTTTACAAGATATGATCAGCAAAGGTGTGACTGAGCAAGAGGTCGAAGCAGCTAAAGCAGATATCATGAAGAAAAAAGTGACAGCGCTTGAAGATGAACGCCGTATTCATAGCATGCTTGCACCACAATTGGAGCGTGGTCGTGATTTATTGTATAGCAAACAACGTAATCAAATTTTGGCAAACTTAACTGTTGCTGATGTGAATGCAGTGATTAAAAAATACATCAAACCTGATCAATTGGTTGAGGTGATGTCTGATCAATATGGTCAAGCACAGAAATAATTGTTGTATTGTTTTTAATTGAAAAAAGCCACGCTGATTTAAAAATAAGCGTGGCTTTTTTATTTTAAGATTGACCTTATAAACGATAAAATTGTTTGGCATTGTGATAAAAAACACGCTGTAAAGTTTCATCATCATAGTCATGCACAATATCGCTAAATGCATCAATAATATTCACCAATGATGTACTGACTCGATCCATTGGAAAATTTGAGGCAAACATCACCCGATAACTGCCAAAGCTGTCGAGTGCATGGGTAATGAGTGGAGCAACCAAATCAATAATTTGTTGTTTAGATGCTTGCTGTTTTTTCTTGTGAAATTGATGTCCAAGTACAGGCATAAACAGCCCTGACATTTTGGTATAGACATTGGGGCAGGTCGAAAGTTCAGCAATCGCATCTTGCCATTGATAGAAAATATTTTGACGTGCTGTCGCTGTGATGCCTGTCGTTTGCCCAACCGCACCAAATAAACCTGCGGGCGTGCCAAAGTGGTCGAGTACGATGGACGTTTCAGGAAATCTTTTTGCGAGGTCAATAACCTCATTAATTTGTGTGGAATAAACCCATGCATCAAAGCTGAGGTTATGACGTGCAATTTGTTCAAAGCCTTTGAGAAATTTTTTATTGCTATACAAATTTGGATCGCTCGTCCATGCATGTATGCCTTTATCTTCATGGTGGGCAGCCATGCGTCGAATACCGCGTAATCGACTTGATGCTTTTTGATGTAAGCCTAAAATCTTTTTAAAGTTGCTGTCGGTCGGATCGGCAGTGGCAACAATGCCTCCGAGTTGAACGGTGTCTGTACCAAAGGGAAGCGACTCAATAAACTGTGTTTCAGCTACAACACCTTTGCCTTTATGATTTGCCCAACTTGCTTCGACATGTACCACTTGTTCGACAGCATATTGTCCAATGTCATTTTTATAATCTTGTGGTAAGTACGGACGAGTGATGTGTGTGGTCAGTCCCACCGTTTCAATCAGGTCTTTAGACTTGACCAATCGCACCATTTTATCGAGTAAAAAAGGATGCTTACCTAGCAGTTTGACGGCAAGAGCGGCTGCATGTGGCGTGTTATATGGATCCCACTGGTGAATGTGTGGGTCAATCAGGGCAAATCCAAGATTTTGCATAGGTCATCCATTTATTTCATTCTTATGATTTAAATATAGCGCATTTTTAAACGGGTTAAATCTATAAAAATGCTCAAAATTGTATGCTTTAGTAAGTTTGAAAAATGATCGTATTTTTTGAATTGTTAAAATTTGAACCATAAAAAAGCCCCGAAGGACTTTTTTATTCATACATCATTTTAAGACAGACTTTAGATAAAAATCAGTGTTGATGCTTATGCTCATCTTTGTCATGATCATGTTTATGCGTATGAAAATCTTCATTTTTACGGAAGCGTAAGTAGTTTTCAAACTGCTCACAATATTCATCATAATTGTCTTCAAGCATCATTTGAAATTGTTGCAAGATATAAGACATGACTTGCTCTTTTGCATCACGCATTTCATTGCCATTTTTAAAAGTGTTGGCTGCAACCCACGTATTAAAGCGAGCAGTCCCGAATAACATTGCTGAACTGACTTGACCGCGTAGTTCATCAGGATTTGGCTTTTGACCTTTAGGTGGACGGCAAAATTCATTGGCTTGTTTAATGAATTCATCGGCACGTTCAAAAAATACCGCATTTAAGGCTTCTTCATCGGTAACATCAGTCGCGTTGATTTTTTGAGACATGACTTTTTTCCACAAATAAATAACTGCCTTATTATAAGCAATGCCTTGCAGAAACAAAACCTTTGACTTAATCTAAAATAGCCTAAGCTTATAGATTGGATAGGGATGCCAAATGCAAAATCCAAATACACCAACATTGATTACACCTAAAACACGCAGTAAAGCCGTAATACAAGATGCGATTGCTGTGCAAAGTCTAAAAAGTGATATTGCATTGTTACGCCAAAATATTTGGCCACCTGTCGAACTTGCCAATGTTGAAGGCTTACCGATTTATTATGGAACAAAACAGCAGACCGATGAGTATTACAAGCAGTGGACAGGATTGATTGAACGTGCACAAGACTTATTTCAACCCTTTATGGAGGATAAAGTTTTAGATGCTATTCATTTGCCAAGTCATTTAAATTTACCGTTATTTTTCTTTCATGTCGATCGTATCCGTATCAATAAAACCCGTGCCAAAGAATCAAAAACTTTTCGTGGTATTGCGAGTTTAATTGACAAATGTGGGCAGTTTGATCCGAGTGAAATAGCCATCATGTCGCAATGGTTAAACAGTGATGATACGGCGGCATTGGTTGCACACCGAGAATTTATCGATCTACGTACCTATGTGTTTCAGCATGGGCAAAGTGAATATACACGTACACGTTTTTATGTGAATGGTATTGTACTGAGCGTTGAAGATGATTTTGAATTGGTTGATGCACGTGATAAGCCACGTAAACAACGGAATGACAGCTATAGCGATCCTTTGGCGGACAATGAAACGTGGAAAGTTTTTGGTAAATATCGCTAATTTTTTGATTTACAGGTTTAAGAAAGGTTGCATCAATTGGATAAAACTGATGCAACCTGAATTCATTTTTACTTTAAGAATTTACGACTTACTAAGAATTGCTCAGTCGCTTCAAGTAATTTTTCAGCATAAACTTCTTGTTTTGCAGTGAGCCAGCCAAGTGCAAACCAATCACTTGCTTCAAGTTCACTCTGTTGTAAATAAGAAGATGATGAAGCAAGCACTTGATATTGTTCACAGGCTTGTTGGGCATCATTTAAAGATTTACCATATTTTTGCAAATTTTTTACATCATAAATTGATGTTAAAAGAGGGAAGCTAAACTTTAATTCATTTAAATGTTGCGCCAATTTTTCTAAACTGTCCAAATCTGATAAATCGGCTTGCGTTAAACTGTCTTGCAACTGTTTATACTGATTTTGCAACGTATTTTGTGCAAACCATTTTAAATCATGAGTTTGAGTTTTTTCACTCTTACCTAAACTAAACATCAACAATTCAAGATAATGCTGCACATTTTGTGTCGATTTGACTAAGTTATTCAGCTTTTCTTTGGCATATAAAATGTCTTTATCGAGGCTTTCTGCTGTTTTAGGGTTTTGTAATAAAGCCCCTAAAGTGCGTTGCATATGCTCAAAATGTTGCAAATTTTTGAAATGACTTTCAAAAGCAGACAGTTGATGTGCCCATTTATCGACTTTGTGATCTGTCCAATCACTGAGCAAAGATAAACTTAAATGTAAATGATGTAGTGCCAATTGTGCTTGTTGTACATGCTCATCTTCGCTAACTTGTGCAGAAATAGCGGCAATATTGGGCAGTAAATGTTGTAAATGATTGGCAATCAATCCACGTAAATTTTGATCGGCAGACTCTTTTTTATTAAAAATCGTTTCTTTCGCTATCGTTGCAGGGCTGACTTTTTTGCTTGCCACAAGCAAAGCACCAAACTCAGCTTTACTACGCACATCAAGCCACAGTTGATATTTTTTAACCCATTCAAAACTAAAAGCCAATAAAGATTGTACGGAACCACTTTTCAGTTCAAATTCAACTTCATGGATTTCTTGAGTCGCAGATTCAGTCCGAACCTCACCAATATCTAAGCTAATTTCAATTTCAGCATCTTCAAAGGTAATGACACGAAGGGTACGTTGAATATCAGTTTCAAATTGTAATTTCAATTGATCTGCTTGGTTGCCTAAAGCCTGATTTAAAATCTCTTTTGCCGTAGGGTTGCTCTCATAAATAGAGAGGTCTAAATCAGGTGCTTGTTCAAGTTCACCTAAATCTACATTGTCCTCAAAACGGTGTAAATGGCTTTTTCCTGCGGCTTTTAAGGTTTGAATCCAACGTGTGCCTTCCAAACGTTGACGCAGTGCAGCATGATTCTTTGAGAGCAAACGATCTTCAGTATCGTAGTATTTTGCCTGTAATTGAATTATTTCTGACTTTTTAGGGTCTAATGCTTTGAGTAAAGCATTGCGACGTGCTTCGGGAATCTGAAATTTTAATTCAACTTCTACCATGTCTAAATCCTGATGCAATCTTTTGAATTTTTATTTGCAAATCCTGATATTCCACTTAAGTTTTAAATCAGGAGAATTTTGCAATCGGTGATTGTAACGCAATTTTTATCGGGAACGTTGAACAGATTTGCTAGATCATCTCTTGATAATACTTTGATGAAGGAGTGTGTAAGTCGTTTTGAGAATCGTGAGGAAAGCGTAAATCTACTTTGCATTGTACAAATTTTGGATTATTGTGAGTGAAAACTACAAGGAAAATAACATGAATGCACAGGTAGAGCCGAAAGGCGAATTGCAGCCAACGCCACAATTTCAGTTACCCATTAAAAACTATTCAGAATTTTATCGTTTTTATTTGACTGAACACCGTAGCATTATGAGCCGCCGTTTACATGCAACAGGTAGCAGTATTGGTATTTATTTTTTCAGTAAAGCCATTCGTCAGCGTAAAGCCAAGTATTTGGTTTATGGTTTAGTTTCAGGTTATGCCTGTGCTTGGGTTGGGCATTTTGTTTTCGAAAAAAATAAACCTGCAAGTTTTAAACAACCGCTGTATAGCTTTATTTCAGATTGGCGCATGTTGTCAGATATTTTACGTGGAAATTTAAGTTTACGTGATCGTAAATTCGATAAAATTGACAGTTAAATATTGAAAAATAAAACGATTTTTCAACAAAAAGCATCATCACTCTAAATTGATGATGCTTTTTGTATTGCATATTTTTTGTGAATAAACGCTAAAATAATATGGATATTAGCCCATCAGTAATTCTTGTTGTAAATCAGCTTGTTTACGCAAAAAATCCCAAACTAATTTAATTTTAGGTTCATGTTGTAAATCGACCAAAGTCAGCATCCAAAACGTATGCGTAAAGTTGACATCCGAACTTAATACTTCCTGTAATTCAGGTTGATCTACCGCAATAAATCTTGGCAAAATCGCTAAACCTGCGCCTGCACTGACTGCAATTTGTTGAGCCAAAATACTATTACTGCGAAAACATGCTGTTAACTGCAAAGGTAGACGTTCCAAACGATACAGCGCAGAGCTATAAACCAAATCATCAATATAATCGACAAAACGATGCTCAGATAAATCAGCTACACGGCGAATAGGTGAGTTACGCTGTAAATACTGTTGGCTGCCGTAGAGTTTAAGGCTGTAATTGGTCAGTCGAGTGATGATAAAAGGGCCTGATTTTGGACGTTCAATTGAAATCACAATATCGGCTTCGCGGTGCGACAAGCGAATGGTTTTCGGTACAGGAATCAGATCGATGGTCAGCAAAGGGTAATGCTGTGAAAACTCCGCCAAAAGTCGCGCTAAAAATGCTGTTCCAAAGCCTTCAGGTGCGCCAATTCGGACGCGTCCTTGCAGTGGATTAGGCTTTTCAATTTGTAAAAAAGATTGCTCCATTTGTTCCACTCGAGGAATCAGCGCTAAACCCTCAATGGTAAGCTCATAACCCGTAGCTTCACGTTTAAACAGTTGCATACCTAAAGATTGTTCAAGTGCTTGAATGCGTCTTGCCACAGTGCTGTGTTCAACGCCCATGAGACGTGCTGCATTGGTGAGGGTTTTGCCACGTGCAAGAATTAAAAAATAGCGTAAATGATCCCAATCGACTTTCATATGTGCTTTAACGTCCTGTTAAATCGAACCCAATAGATACTAAAAAGGCTTGTGCAAATTTGCACATTCATCGTGCAACAATTTGGCTAGTGGGTCAAAGTTTTCTTTGCTAGTCTGTTGGAACAGCGTAAAAATGAAGCAAAAAAAATACGCAATATAGATATGCCATATTGGCAAAAAATTAATGAAAACAAAGATCAGGGAGCGATCATGAACGCTATACATCAACCACAACAAAGCGCACAACTGACCACAGCAAAATTGCTCATCAATGGTCAATTTGTTGAGTCGAAAACCACACAATGGCAAGATATTATCAATCCTGCAACACAAGAAGTTTTAGGTCGTGTGCCATTTGCAACACCTGAAGAAGTGAATGCTGCAATTGCATCAGCACAAAGTGCATTTGCAAGTTGGAAAGGTACACCAATTCAAGCACGTATGCGCATCATGTTGAAACTACAAGATTTAATTCGCCAAAATGCCAAAGCGATTGCGCAAGTCCTTACAGCAGAGCAAGGAAAAACACTTGCAGATGCAGAAGGCGATATTCAGCGTGGACTTGAAGTGGTTGAACATGCTTGTTCAATTGGCACACTGCAAATGGGTGAATATGTTGAAGGTGTTGCACGTGGTGTCGATACTTATACGCTACAACAACCGCTTGGTGTGTGTGCAGGTATTACTCCGTTTAACTTCCCTGCGATGATTCCATTGTGGATGTTCCCAATGGCAATTGTCTGTGGCAATACCTTTGTTTTGAAACCTTCTGAACAAGATCCACTGTCTACCATGATGTTGGTTGAACTTGCACTTGAAGCGGGTGTTCCTGCGGGCGTACTCAATGTGGTACATGGCGGTAAAGAAGTGGTTGATATGTTGTGTACGCATACTCATATCAAAGCCATTTCTTTTGTCGGTTCAACTGCTGTGGGTACGCATGTATATAACTTGGCAGGTCAACATGGCAAGCGTGTGCAGTCGATGATGGGTGCAAAAAACCACGCAGTTGTAATGCCTGATGCCAATAAAGAACAAACCTTAAATGCTTTGGTTGGTGCAGCATTTGGTGCGGCAGGTCAGCGCTGTATGGCGCTTTCTGTTGCAGTGATGGTCGGTGAATCTAAACAATGGGTCGATGAGCTGGTTGAAAAAACCAAGACCCTTAAAGTCAATGCAGGGCATGAGCCAAATACAGATGTAGGACCTGTGATTTCACAAAAAGCCAAAGCACGTGTATTTGACCTAATTAATAGTGGTGTTGAACAAGGCGCAGAACTGTTACTTGATGGTCGTGATGTTCAAGTGAAAGGTTATGAGCAGGGTAATTTTGTTGGGCCGACTATTTTTAATGGCGTAAAAACAGATATGCGCATTTATAAAGAAGAGGTTTTTGGTCCTGTTCTAGCGATTATGCATGTTGATACCCTTGAAGAAGCCATTGAACTGATCAATGCCAATCCATTTGGTAATGGTGTCGGTCTATTTACCCAAAGTGGCATGACGGCACGTACATTCCAGCACAACATTGATATTGGTCAAGTCGGCATTAATATTCCAATTCCTGTACCTGTACCATTCTTTAGCTTTACGGGTTCTCGTGGTTCAAAATTGGGCGATTTAGGTCCATACGGTAAGCAAGCAGTACAGTTCTATACCCAAACAAAAACCATCACCAGTCGTTGGTTTGAAGACTCGCAAGAAGCAGGTGCTGTTAATACTACAATCAGCTTGCGTTAAGGAGCATCCGTATGAAAATTGCATTTATTGGTTTAGGCAATATGGGTGGCTCAATGGCGCAAAACTTGCTGAAATCGGGTCAGCAAGTCTTTGGCTATGATTTAAGTGAAGTCGCATTGAAACACTTTGCAGATGCGGGCGGTGTGGTCTGTGAGAGTCCGACAGCGGCTGCCGCTCAGGCTGACATCGTGATCACCATGTTGCCTGCTGCCAAGCATGTTCGAGAAGTCTATTTGGGCGAACACGGTGTCTTGAGTGTTTTAAAATCGGGTAGTTTATGTATTGATAGTAGTACGATTGATCCGCAAACCATTCAAGAGATTGCTGAAATTGCCCAAGCAAAAAATATTGCAGTGTGTGATGCACCGGTTTCAGGTGGGACGCTTGGTGCAAAAGATGGCACATTGACCTTTATGGTCGGTGCAGATGATCAGACTTTTGCAGCAACTCAACCTGTGCTGAGTTTAATGGGTAAAAATTTGGTGCATTGCGGGGCAGTCGGTACAGGTCAAGTCGCTAAAATTTGTAATAATCTGATTTTAGGCATTTCAATGACTGCTGTGGCTGAAGGTATGGCACTCGGTGTGAAGTTAGGTATTGATCCAAAAGCCTTAGCGGGCGTGATTAACAGTTCGACAGGTCGTTGTTGGAGTTCTGAAATTTATAATCCTTGGCCGGGAATTTGTGAAAATGCACCTGCATCTCGTGGGTATACTGATGGTTTTGCCTCACAATTGATGTTGAAAGATTTAGGGCTTGCCATTGATGCTGCACAGCATGTCGATCAACCTGTATTTTTAGGCGAAAAAGTACAAGAAATGTATAAAACGCTGAATGAAGGTGATGCAGCCAAACTTGATTTTTCAAGCATTATTCAGCAATACACTTAAATAAATTGATTCAGTTTGTAGCACGGATAAGCTATAGAAAAATAGGTTCAGTAATAACTAAAATATAGAATGAGGTACTTAAGATGTTGAATTATCAGGATGCGGTTCAAACATTTGATTTAAATACGGTTGCAGACAATATGTTGTCTGGTTCATTGGATGCATTCAATGCGTGTTATGAGTGTTGTGATCGTTATGCCGATACGGACAAAGTGGCGTTGTATTGGCATAGTAAAGATGGTCGTAAGGAACAATATACCTTTGCACAGTTAAAAAAATATTCGAGCCAATACGCAAATTTTCTCAAATCACAAGGCATACAAGCTGGTGACCGAGTATCGGGGCTTTTGCCTCGCACGGTTGAATTGATCATCACCATTTTGGCAACATGGCGTATAGGCGCGGTGTATCAACCATTATTTACAGCATTTGGTCCAAAAGCGATTGAACATCGGGTCAAGCTTGCAGGTAGTAAACTTGTAGTGACCGATTTGGGTAATCGTGAAAAATTGGTCGATTTAGCAGATTGTCCACCGATTGTGACCATACATGTAGAGCAAGTCGCAACAGAATACCCACAAGATTTGAGTTTTTGGCAAGTGCTTGAAGCACAGTCGGATCAATGCGAAACCGTACTGATGAAAAGTTCAGACCCATTTTTATTGATGTTTACCTCAGGTACAACGGGCCCGGCAAAACCATTACAAGTGCCGTTAAAAGCATTGGTGGCTTTTGGTAGCTATATGAAAAATGCCATTGGGCTGACTGAAGAAGATTCGTTTTGGAATATTGCCGATCCGGGTTGGGCTTATGGTTTGTATTACGGCATTACTGGCCCACTGTTCTTAGGTCATGCGACTTTGTTTTATGAAGGTGGCTTTAGTGTCGACAATGTCTGCCAAATTGTTCAAGAATATAACATTACCAATCTTGCCGGTGCGCCAACGGCATATCGCATGATGATGGCGGCTGAACCTGAAAAAATGGCACCATTAAAAGGTAAATTCCGTGTGGTGAGCAGTGCAGGCGAGCCGCTGAATCCCGAAGTGATTCGTTGGTTTGAACAGGTTTTAAATGCGCCAATTTTTGACCATTATGGTCAGACTGAAGTCGGCATGGTGGTGTGTAATCATCATGCATTATCGCATCCTGTACATGCAGGTTCAGCAGGATTTGCAAGTCCGGGTTATCGGATTGCGGTCTTAGATGAGCAGGGTAATGAATTGCCTGCAGATACACCGGGAATTTTAGCAGTAGATATTAGTCAGTCGCCAATGATGTGGTTCTCAGGCTATGTAGACAGTGCGAAATCACCTTTTGTAAAGCATTATTATTTAACCGGTGATACGGCTGAAATTCATACCGATGGCAGTATGAGCTTTGTTGGGCGTAGTGATGATGTTATTACAACGTCGGGTTATCGGGTAGGACCTTTCGATGTGGAAAGTGCTTTACTTGAGCATGATGCGGTGATTGAAGCGGCTGTTGTGGGTGTGCCTGATCCTGAGCGGACTGAAATTATTAAAGCCTTTGTAATTTTATCAAGTCATGCGACAGCCACGAAGGCACTTGAGGACGAACTCAGTCAATTTGTGAAAAAGCGTTTATCTGCACATGCGTATCCACGTTTGGTTGAATTTGTTAGTGAATTACCAAAAACGCCAAGTGGAAAAATTCAGCGTTTCTTATTGCGTAATCAAGAAATTAATAAACAGCAAGCACAGCTTAATCAAGCAGGTTAGTGGGGCTGACTATTTTTAAAAAATAGAGTATGGATTGGACTGAAGGCGTATTTCAGCCAATCTTATATCATTATAAAATTTAGCTCTAAAAAAATCTTTTTAAATCATCATGATTCAAAATTGATGATTTAAATTTTAAGGTTAAGAAAGTTATTCGGAATAAGACGTTTATAGGAAGAAAGCGATGCATTTAACGGAAGAACAACAACTGATTCAGGACATGGCAAAAAGTTTTGCACAAGAACAAATTAAGCCAAATGCGGGTGAATGGGATCAAAAAGGCATATTTCCGAAAGATGCTTTGGCACAAATGGGTGAGTTGGGTTTTTTAGGCATGCTTGTTCCTGAAGAATGGGGCGGTTCAGGTACAGGAACATTAGCCTATGTTTTGGCACTTGAAGAAGTTGCAGCAGCCGATGGTGCAACCTCAGCGATTATGAGCGTACATAATTCTGTGGGGTGCGTACCGATTTTAAAATTTGGTACAGAAGAACAAAAGCAAAAATATTTAATGCCTTTAGCTCGCGGTGAAATGATTGGTGCATTTGCATTGACTGAGCCACATACAGGTTCAGATGCAGCAGCAATTAAAACTCGTGCGGTGAAAGATGGCGATCACTACATTATTAATGGGGCGAAGCAGTTTATTACCTCAGGGCATAATGCAGGCATGATTATTGTCTTTGCCGTGACTGACCCAACGGCAGGAAAAAAAGGTATGAGTGCCTTTCTTATTCCACGCAATACACCGGGCTATGAAGTCATTCGTGTCGAAGAAAAATTAGGTTTACATGCTTCGGATACCTGTCAAATTGCATTGACCGATGTACGTGTACACGAAAGTATGCGTTTAGGTGCAGAAGGTGAAGGTCTAAAAATTGCCTTGGCGAATTTGGAAGGCGGTCGTATTGGTATTGCAGCGCAAGCAGTGGGCTTGGCGCGTGCAGCTTTAGAAGAAGCGACTCGTTATGCGCATGAACGTACAGCATTTGGTAAAACCATTTTTGAACAGCAAGCCATTTCATTTCGTTTAGCGAGCATGAAAACAGAGGTTGAAGCAGCACGTCAGTTGGTTCACTTTGCAGCACGTAAAAAAGAAGCAGGCGAGCCGTGTTTAACTGAAGCGTCTATGGCGAAACTTTTTTCATCTGAAATGACCGAACGTGTTTGCTCACAAGCACTACAAATTTTTGGTGGGTATGGCTACTTAAAAGATTTTCCAATTGAGCGTATTTACCGTGATGCCCGTATTTGTCAAATTTACGAAGGGACAAGTGATATTCAACGTCTTGTGATTGCACGTAGTTTGGCAAATTAAGCAATTCGTAAAATTTTAAAATGAATGAATTTTATGCTTAGCTAAGCATCAGCATAAATAAAACGACTTTCAAATAGATAAAAACATAGTGATAGATAAGGATATTTTCATGCAATGGCAAACGATTCTACTTGAACAAAAAAATGGTGTGGGCTTAATTACTTTAAACCGTCCACAAGCCTTAAATGCACTGAATAATCAATTGATTATAGAAGTGAATCAAGCACTTGATCAGCTTGAGCGTGATACAAGTATTGGCTGTATTGTGATTACAGGTTCAGAAAAAGCTTTTGCCGCAGGTGCTGATATTAAGGAAATGGCAGGTCTCCATTTTCCACAAATTTACTTGGATGATTTTTTCAGCCTTGTAGATCGTATTGCACAACGCCGTAAACCATTGATTGCTGCGGTGAGTGGTTATGCACTCGGTGGTGGCTGTGAATTGGCACTCATGTGCGATTTTATTTATTGTGCAGACAATGCAAAATTTGGCTTACCTGAAGTAACTTTAGGTGTATTGCCGGGCATTGGTGGCACACAGCGTTTAACGCAAGCCATTGGTAAAGCCAAAGCTATGGAAATGTGTTTGACCGCACGTCAAATGGGTGCGCAAGAAGCAGAGCAAAGTGGTTTAGTGGCGCGTATTTTTGCCAAAGAAGAATTACTTGGGCAAACGCTTCTGGCTGCGGAAAAAATTGCTGAAAAATCATTGACTGCGGTCATGATGATTAAGGAGTCCATTAATCGTTCATTTGAAGTGAGTTTGGCTGAAGGTTTACGTTTTGAGCGCCGTGTATTCCATTCTATTTTTGCAGGTACAGATCAAAAAGAAGGTATGCAAGCATTTGTAGAGAAGCGTCCGGCAAAGTTTACGCATCAGTAAAATAGAGCTATGAATTGCGTAGCTTTACAGTGTTTCAATGATGATAAAAATTTAAAAATGCGTGTAAAAATACGCAGTCAGGAATAAATTATGAATGCTCAGGCACAACATGAAACAACATCAGAACATGATTTAAATATTCAAATTCAAGGGCAGCTAGGCATGATTGCTCTTGATCGAGTGAAGCATTTGAATGCTTTATCTTTAGAGATGGTGCAAGGTATTCATCAACAACTCGAAACTTGGCTTGAGCAAGATCGAGTACAAGCGGTATTGATTCATTCCAATAGCCCAAAAGCATTTTGTGCAGGTGGTGATATTCGTTATTTGTACGACAGTTACCAAACGGGTGAGCATGATTATCGAGATTATTTTGTAGCTGAATATGCAATGCTCGATTATATTCGTCAGTATAAAAAACCGATCATTGTTATGCTTGATGGCTTTGTTTTGGGTGGTGGTTTTGGTTTGGCTCAAGCTTGTCATATTCAGGTAAGCAGTGAAAAATCACGTTTTGCGATGCCTGAAACGATTATTGGTTTCTTCCCTGATGTCGGTGCAACGCACTTTTTATCCCGCCTTGATGATGTTGGCGTATATATGGCATTGACGGGTGAACAGATCAGTAGCAGTGATGCGCTCTATTTAGATTTACTGGATTATCATGTGCCAAGTGAACAGTTTACGGCATTGCAAAGCGCTTTAGGTTCAGCGCAAACACTGAATGAAGGTCGTATTCGTGAAGTCATTGCGGGTTTTATTACTGATCCTGTACAGAGTCAACTTCAAACGATGGCGGAGCGTTTAAATAAGCATTTTGGTTTTGCTACACTCGATGAGATTGAAAAAAGTCTTGCCGATGAAAAACATCCGAATGAAGTGGAATGGGCGCAAAAAACTTTACATGCCATTCAACAACGTCCAAAAATGGCAATGCAAACAAGCCTGAAATTACAACAAGTTGGGCAAAGTTTATCACTTGAAAAATGTATGCAGCTTGAACGTGATGTACAGGATATTTGGCTAGAACAGGGTGATTTTATCGAAGGTGTCCGTGCACTTTTAGTCGATAAAGACAAAAATCCACAATGGAAAACAGATAATACTGCCTTTGAAAAAAAGTTAGCCAATGTTTTAACTGTTGGACAGAAACAGAAGGTTGAATATATCTAATGATTTAAAAATACGAACATTAGTATTAAAAACTTCAGTATTTAAGATTGATCTAACAACCCAAGCAGAACTTTTGTTTGGGTTATTTTTATTTCAGTTTTTATTTGTAGGTCACATCATAGAAAATCTAGGAAATGCGCCCATTTTCAAGTCGGTAACGGTATACTTAGGGCATGAAATTGAGTTGTGGAAAGACAATGCGTGGTTTATACCTCATTACCAATGATGATCCTTTAGAAATTTTACTTGCCAAGTTAGAAGGCGCTTTTGCCCATGGTGGCGTTGCTGTATTGCAATATCGCCGTAAAAACGTGGCAAAAGAAGATCAAATTTACGAAGTGGAATATATGAAAGCCCTATGTGCTGAATATAAAGTGCCTTTCGTGATTAATGATGATCTTGAGTTGGCGGTAAAATACGGTGTAGGCGTACATTTAGGGCAAGGTGATGGTTCAATTGTAGATGCAGTTGCACGTTTACCGAAAAAAGTTTTGATTGGTCGTAGTTGTAATAATTCACTTGAATTGGCTGAACAAGCCATTGCTGATGGTGCAAATTATGTGGCATTTGGTGCAATTTATGCCACCGATACCAAACCTGAAGCGGGTAATATTGGTTTAGAAACCTTACAACTTGCCAAAGCCAAATTGAATGTGCCAATTTGTGCCATAGGTGGTTTAACCGTTGAAAATTCACAAGTGGTGATTGAGTCAGGTGCGGACTTGTGTGCTGTGGTCAGCGATATTTTAGGTCGCCCAATGCATCATATTCCTGAACGTATCGAGGCGTGGTCTGAACTTTTTAAAGCAACCGCTTAAAGCTATTTTTATTTTGTATTGAATTTTAGTTGAGTAGATTGATGAGCTTATCTCCAAAGCAAGAACAATTATTTAAACAAGCAAGTAAACATATTCCGGGTGGCGTGAATTCACCTGTACGTGCGTTCAATGGTGTGGGTGGTACGCCAGTTTTTATTGAAAAAGCCAAAGGCGCATATTTGTTCGATGTCGATGGTAAACGCTATGTCGACTATGTCGGTTCATGGGGCCCAATGATTTTGGGTCATGCGCATCCTGCAATTATCCAAGCAGTACAAGAAGCGGCTGTTGATGGTCTAAGTTTTGGTGCGCCAACCGTTCATGAAACCACGCTTGCCGATACGATCTGTGAAATCATGCCTTCAATTGAATTGGTACGTATGACCAACTCAGGGACTGAAGCAACCATGACCGCGATTCGTTTAGCGCGTGGTTATACAGGTCGTGACAAAATTGTGAAATTTGAGGGCTGTTATCACGGTCATTCAGACTCACTTTTGGTTAAAGCAGGTTCAGGTTTATTGACCAGTGGTGAAGGTGAGGCAACTTCGGCAGGTGTACCTGCGGATTTTGCAAAGCATACTTTAACACTTCCGTACAATGATATTGCGATGTTAAAAGAATGCTTTGCTAAGTTTGGTTCAGAGATTGCAGGCGTGATTGTTGAACCTGTTGCAGGCAACATGAATCTAGTGAAACCAATTAATGGTTTCTTACAAGCGATTCGTGATGTATGTGATGAATACGGTTCAGTGTTTATTATTGATGAAGTCATGACAGGCTTTCGTGTTGGCTTAGGCGGTGCGCAAGGACATTATGGCGTAACACCTGATTTAACCACTTTGGGTAAAATCATTGGTGCAGGCTTACCTGTCGGAGCTTTTGGTGGTAAACGTGAAGTGATGGAATGCATTGCGCCGCTCGGTAAAGTCTATCAAGCAGGGACATTGTCAGGTAATCCATTGGCAATGCGTGCAGGAATTGAGATGTTTAAACATCTTCGTGCTGAAGGCTTCTATGAAAATTTAACGGCGCAATTGGCTAAACTTTTAAGTGGTTTACAAGCCGCTGCGGATGAAGCTAGCATTCCATTTTTTACCCAACAAGCAGGCGGTTTATTTGGTCTTTACTTTACCGATCAAACTGAAATTAGCAGTTTTGATCATATTTTAAAATGTGATGTTGATGCCTTCCGTAAATTCTTCCACGGCATGCTCAGCCGTGGTGTGAACCTTGCACCTTCTGCATTTGAAGCAGGCTTTATTTCTGCTGCACATTCTGATGAAGACATTGAATTTACCATTGCAATGGCGAAAGAAGTTTTTGTTGAAATGAAGTAAAAGTGTACTCAATTGATATTTATTTCATTTAAAATTAGCTCGTAGTTCACTACGAGCTTTTTCTTTGTAATCGGGATTTTTAGAATGAAAACTAAACATTATTTAGCTTTGTCTGATGCGGAGTTTCTGCTTGAAAAAGCACATCAATATGCCATTCAGCAGCAGTTTAATGTAAGCATTGCCATTGTTGATGAAACAGGCAATTTATTGGCAATGAAACGTATGGATGGAGCTTCACCCATGACAGCAAATTTATGCGTAGAAAAAGCCAAATGTTCAGCCATCAGTCGTCGTCCATCAAAACTCTTTGAAGACATCATTAAAAATGGTCAAATGGGCTTTTTAACCCTAAATTCTTTTTCAGGTATGTTAGAAGGTGGTGAGCCGATTCTTTATGAAGGTCAATTGGTCGGTGCTGTGGGCGTTTCAGGCGTAAAATCGTTTCAAGATGCTGCAATTGCACAATGGGCAATTCAGACATTTTTAGCGCAAGTAAAATAAAAAAGTAGATTGAAAATCAATGTAAACCGTTTTATCCATAACTTTTATGCCTAAAATAATCTTTAAACAATAAAATTTTTTTTGTGATTCCGCTGATATTGTTGTGTTTTTAAGCTAAAAATCAATTGAAATAAAAAACCGAGACATGTACCTCGGTTTTTTACATTTTTATTTAAATCATAAACTTATGCGATATCTAAGCTATTACTTTTGGTCAGGTAAAGCGTAAGCAATGATGTAATCGCCTACATCTTTAGAATGGCTTGCACCACCTGCAGAAATCACAACATATTGCTTACCTGTTTTAGGAGATTTATAAATCAACGGTGCAGCAACGGCAGCCACAGGAAGTTCAGCTTTCCAGACTTCTTTACCAGTTTTAGAGTCTAAAGCACGTAAATAATAATCTTGCGTACCTGCAAAGAACACTAAACCAGAAGCTGTTGAAGTTGGGCCACCTAAAGTCGGCATACCTAAAGGCATAGGCATATGAGATTTGATACCTAAAGGTCCAAGTTGTTCAGCAGTCCCCATAGGTACTTCCCAAACAACTTTTTTAGATTTTAAATCAATCGCTGTCATTGTGCCGAAAGGTGGACGGTTACACGGTATACCCAATGCAGATTGCATAATGTCGATTTTCACACCAGCATAAGGACCTGCAAATTGTGGGCGTACTGTACCCATAAATCCGGGTACTTCATCAGTCGAAATTTTGTATTTGCCCATGTCTTCTTTACGCACTAAAGACATACGAAGCGGCATACGCATATCATTGACGAACATTAAACCCGTTGATTCATCAATAGAAATACCACCCCAGTTCATACCACCCAATAAGCTTGGCCATTCGATATATGGTTTTTCACCTGGCGGTGTATAAAGACCTTGATACACTGAATCTTTATAGTCAATACGACAGTTTAACTGATCGAATGTAGAGATGCCCCACATGTCTTTTTCACGTAAAGTGTCATTACCAATTTGTGGCATATCGACAGAGTACGGTTGAGTTGGGGAAAGTTTTTCACCTTCAGCAGCACCAGAGGTCGGAACAGCTTTTTCAACGACTTTCGATACAGGTTTGCCTGTACGGCGGTCTAAAACAAAGATTTGACCCATTTTAGTGGTTTGAATCAATGCAGGAACTTTTTCACCTTGTTCATTGGTCATGGTGTAAAGCACAGGTTGTGAGGGTAAGTCATAATCCCAAACATCGTGATGTACAATTTGATAAGACCAGACTGTTTTACCAGTCGTTGCATTTACAGCCACAACAGCAGAACCAAATTTTTCTTTGGAACCACTACGATCACCACCCCAATAATCTGGAGGACCATTACCTGTGGGTAAGTAAACCAGATTTAAATCTTTGTCATAAGTTGGAATGGTCCACATATTGGGAGTTTCTAATGTGAAACCTTTGCCATCTTTCGGTTCACCGACCAGTTCTGGATTACCAACATCCCAAGCCCAAGCGAGTTTACCTGTACGAACATCATAGGCACGTACAACACCTGAAGGTTCGCCGTATACAATATCACGTACCCAACCACCTAAAATTGCAACATGACCTGCAATTAAAGGCGTAGATGTAGGATGGTAACGCTTACTTTGTTCAGTGGGTCCCATGTCGTGTAGAACATCAACTTGACCATTGATACCAAACTCAGGACATAAAGCCCCCGTTTTGGCATTTAAGGCAATTAAACGACCATCAACAGTAGAGGTTAAAATACGTTGTGGGCAGGCTTTAATGCCATCTGAAGCTAAATCGGCAGGTGTGAGTGATGCATCTTTGCTTGCATCATAATAACCTACACCACGACAGGTAATATGTTCAGCAGTTTTTGCTTTAGGATCATATTTCCAAAGCGCTTTACCACTATCACCATCAATTGCAGTGATAATATTGGTTGGCGTACAAGAATATAAAGTGCTACCAATTTGAATAGGCGTATTTTCATCAACACCTGCTTTCAAATCACGACCTGTGTGATAAGTCCAAGCCACTTTTAAATCTTTGACATTTTCAGGGGTAATGTCGGTATAAGGGGCAAAGCGAGTACCATTACCATTTCGACCGAAATATTCCCAGTTATCTGAATTTTCTGCATTTGGTTTTGCTAAATTTGCATCTTGCGTCAATGCAACTGGGTTTAAAATTTTGCCGTGTGGCAGAAATGCTGCAATCAGTGCTGCAACACATGCAGCTAGACCGATAAAGCCAACTTGGTTTGCAGTTTTAACTTTTTGATTGCTTAGCGCAGGCAGACTACGGCTTGCCCATAAACTTAAAACAAATAAAACAGTTGGAATCACCAAACGTGGAATATATTGCCAAAAGTCTAAACCTTGGACTTCCACGATTGACCAAATCACAGTTGCAATAAATGTAAGAGTGGACAACCATAAACCAGTGGTTTTTTTGAGTGCATATAAAATAGCAATGACAATATAAGCAATACCAGCAATAACATAATAACTAGAACCACCTAAGCTCAAGAGTCTTGAACCTTGGATGATTAAATAAAGGGCGATTAGAGCGGTCAATACGATAAAAAAATATCGATAGATTTTTGACCCACTGCGCTCTATGGGAGCGCTTTGCTCTGTGTTCATACCTTGCCTCTTGATAAGTTCGGCTTGGTTGCATAGTTCAGAAAGGAATAACGGGCATGTACAATCTTATTGAATTCTACAGCTATGTAACAAAGTCATCTAAGAATCAAAATGAAATATTGATTCAATGAAGGGGAGATTTTGTGCTGAATATTATAGCCTTTTCTCTCTATAAGATAAAAGGCTATAAATTGAATTGTATAATATTGTGACAGTATTGTAAATTTTATATAAATAATTGGAATTAATGTTTTAAAAATAATAAGCATTAAGCCTATGAGATATTACCGTTGTTCTATATTTTAGATGAAAATATGACAATGTTTTATTGTGTTGGATTGGAATTATTCGTAGAAATTAGATAATTTTGATTGTAATTTTATGCTAAGGTTCATATCATTGCTCGCTTGTTTTTACGATTAGCGGAATTGAACCTTGAGTAATTTTCTAACCGAAAACCTGATACATCGTGAAGATGATTTTATGGTCATTCATAAACCTGCAGGTATACTCACCGTTCCCGGAAAAACAGAAGAATTACAAGATTGCGTTATTAATCGCTTATTAAAAGTTGAACCTCAAACGCTACTTATTCACCGACTTGATCGAGATACGTCTGGTATTTTGGTTTTTGGTTTAAGCCGCTGGGGACAAAAAAATATTTCTCGTCAGTTTCAGGAACGCCAAACCTCTAAAACCTACCAAGCCATTGTTGCAGGAACGCTTCAAGGTGAAGGTACAATCGATATTCCTGTAATTTATGATCCCGAACATCCACCTTTACATATTGTCGATCCTACACATAATAAACCTGCGTTGACGCATTATAAAGTGATCGAAAATTTTCAAATTCAGGGACAACCCGTAAGCCGTGTTGAATTGACACCGATTACAGGACGATCTCATCAACTCCGTGTGCATATGCAATATCTCGGTCATCCGATTATTGGCGACACCCTATATGCCACAGCAGAACAGCAACAATTGATGCCAAGACTCTGTCTACATGCAGCACAGTTAAGTTTTCATCATCCTGAAACACAGGAGTCTGTACAGTTTGATTGTCCAGTTCCTTTTTAAGTAATATTGATTTTAAAATTATCAATAAAGCCCTTTTTTTAGTGGGTTTTATGTCAAAATAGATTGCATTTAGGTATGAGAATTTGTTCAAATATTCTCCTAATTTGAACCATAATTTTCAGTCCTGATTTGAGATAAAGGTAGAAAAAATTGCAACAATTCGCTATAGGTCAACGTTGGTTATCAGATACAGAAACTGAACTTGGTTTGGGGGTATTGATTGATGTTGATGAACGTTCAATCAGTATTTTGTTCCCGAAAAGTGATGAAACACGTGTTTATGCACGTAATAATGCACCATTATCTCGAATTGTTTTTAACGCTAACGATACTTTACACGATCAAGATGGGACAAGTTGGACGGTTGAACATGTAGAAGACCGTCACGGCGTATTGCGTTATGACGTGATTCGTACGCTTGAAGATGGTACGCAACAACGTAAATCTTTAAATGAAACTCGTATTGGCGCAACCATTCAATTGTCTAAACCGCTTGATCGTATTTTGGCAAGTCAAATTGATTATAAAGAATGGTATGACTTGCGTATTGAAGCGATGCAAATGCAAGCCAATATGCAAAACAGTCCATTACGTGGCATGATTGGCGCACGTGTGGGTCTGATTCCACATCAGTTCTATATTGCACATGAAGTTGGTAAACGTTTTGCACCTCGCGTTTTACTTGCTGATGAAGTGGGTTTAGGTAAAACCATTGAAGCAGGGTTGATCCTTCATCAACAACTCAAAACTGGTCGTTCTGAACGTATCCTGATTTTAGTGCCAGATTCACTACAATATCAGTGGATGATTGAGATGCGTCGTCGTTTCAATTTGAACTTCTCATTGTTTGATTTGACCCGTACCGCTTCGATCAAAGAACACGATCCTGAACAAAATCCATTTTTGACTGAGCAATGCATTATTGCATCTGTCGATTTGATGGTTGACCATGAAGACCTACGTGAACACGCTGTTGAAGCAGGTTTTGATCTCTTGGTGGTCGATGAAGCTCATCATTTGATGTGGAGTGAAGAAGACGGCGGTAACGATCGTTACGATCTTGTTGAAGAGCTTGCAGAAAAAACACCGGGCGTGTTGTTATTGACTGCAACACCTGAACAATTGGGTGTAGAAAGTCATTTTGCACGTTTACGTTTACTCGATCCACAGCGTTTTAATTCTTTAGATCGTTTCTTAGATGAAGAAGAAAAATATCATCACACTGCAAAAATTGCAGAAGTGTTGATGTCAGATTTTCCACTTGAAGCCGAGCATTTGGTAGCAGTTGAGCAATTATTAGGTCATCCGATTACTGATGAACCTGAACAACGCTTCCGTGCCATTCATGAGTTGTTAGACCGTCATGGTACAGGTCGTGTATTGTTCCGTAATACCCGTGAAGCGATTCAAGGCTTCCCCGGTCGTGACTGTCAGCCTGCACCATTGCCTGCACCTGCACATTGGTCAACTGATGGTAAATTACGTGAGCAAATGTGGCCTGAAGAAGCACATCTTGATGGCTCGTGGATGGAAACAGACCCACGAGTAAATTGGTTAATGGAAAGACTCCGTACCGATTTAAAACACAAGAAAGTATTGTTGATTGCACGTAGTGGCCCTGTGGTTGAAGCACTTGAAAGTGCATTACGTATTCATGCCGGTATTCGTACTGCAATGTTCCATGAAGGCATGAGTTTACTTGAGCGTGACCAAGCGGCTGCATATTTTGCAGAAGACAGCTATGGCGCACAGATTTTACTCTGTTCTGAAATTGGTTCAGAAGGTCGTAATTTCCAATTTGCTTCTGATCTTGTATTGTTTGACTTACCTGCAAATCCTGATGTGCTTGAACAACGTATTGGTCGTTTAGATCGTATTGGTCAAGAAAATCGTATTCAAATTCATGTGCCATACATGGTGGGTACAGCGCAAGAGCGTATGTTCCGTTGGTATAACGAAGCGTTGAATATTTTTAGTAGTATTTCGCCAACAGCACAAACGCTACAAGAAAACTTCATTCTCGATTTGAAAGGCTGTTTACTTACAGATAACGGTCAAGCATTTGAAGAGTTGCTTGAAGCCGTGAATGTTCAACGCCAAGCACTTGAAAATGAATTGCAAGAAGGTCGTGACCGTCTACTTGAATACAATTCTTGTCGTCCAATCGTTGCACAAGAAATTGTTACGGCACTAGAAGATTATGATGACAATACTTTATTGCCAATGTTTATGAAGCGTTTCATGGCATCGACCAATATTGATTTTGACGAACAAAGTAACGGTACAGTCATCATCAAGCCAACTGATCAAATGCAAGTTCAAGGACTTGATCTTGATGAAGAAGGCATGACCGTAACGTTCTATCGTGACCAAGCTCAAATTCGTGAAGATGCAGAATATTTGACATTGGAACATCCATTTACTGAAAGTGTGATGGAAATGATTCGCACACAATCTTTTGGTAGTACCAATGTTGCCATTTTAAAAACCAATGCTTTAAAACAAGGTTCAGTCTTGCTTGAAGTGTGGTTTAAAGTGGATGTTGTTGCGCCTAAAGCCTTAAACTTGCCATCAAGCTTGCCGACACAATTGATTCGTGTGTTATTGACTGAAACAGGTCAAGATATTTCAGCAAAATTAAGCCCTGAAATTTTATCACCTTATATTAGTCACTTAGACAGTAACAGTTGCCGTCAAGTTGTCAAAGCGCGCCGTGATGTGATTGAACAGCGTTATGCACAAACACTCGATATTGCGAAAGGTGCATTGCCACAGTTGAAAGAACAAGCCAAAGAAATGTATGGCAGTAAATGGCAATATGAAATTGACCGTTTAATTTACTTGAAACAGTTCAACTCAAGTATTCGTGAAGATGAAATTACACGTTTACAAAAGTTGCAAAAAGAAGGTTTGGCTTTACTTGAAGGTTTATCTGTAACGCCTGAAGCGATTCAAGTGCTTGTTGTGGTTAAGCCATAATTAACTGATTTAATTAAAATAAAATTTATTTAAAAAGCTCCTTCGGGAGCTTTTTTATTGGCGTGGGAAAATTCAATGTTGGTATGCGCTAAAAGCATCATTAGCAAAATAGATGAATTAAAATTTAAAGAGGCTAAAAAACAACCTGTACAGGATGGCTAAATTTATGCTATCCATAAAGTAGATGTCATGGTTTATATGTAGGTTAATACTCGATTTTAGATAAATCAGCTAAATGGCACATTTGGGGTTCAATAAAAATTTTAAATAAAGGAAGAAATAGATGCAGAACACGGAAAAAGCAGATGTATATATCAGCCATGTGCATGGTTTACTTCATTGGGAAAAAAACTTACCTAATAAAACGGCCTTGGTGCAGCCTTTAGTTAGTGGGCAAGTGATTTCCTATACTTGGGCTGATGTTGCAAATCAAGTTCGCTGTATGGCGACATATTTATTATCATTGAATTTACCTCACGGCACATCAATCGCGATCTATGGAAAAAATAGTGCTCATTGGATTATGGCAGATTTAGCGATTTGGATGGCAGGGCATGTTTCTGTTCCTTTATACCCAACATTGAATGTTGAGGGCGCAACTTATGTGCTTGAACATAGTGATGCAAAAGTATTATTAATAGGTAAGTTAGATGGGAAAACAGACAGCTGGAATGACGTAAAAGATCATATTCCAGCATATTTAACCTGTATTCGTTTGGCTTTGGCACCAGAGTTTGATGCACCGAAGTGGGATGATATTGTTAAAAACACAGCGCCACTTGCAGAACCGATTTTACCTGAGCCGAATCAATTGGCAACGATTGTTTATACTTCAGGCAGTACAGGATTACCAAAAGGTGTGATGCAAAGCTTTGCGACTTTACTTTCAGGTGCACATGAACTGCAAATGAAATATCAAGCCACAGATACAGATCGAGCGCTTTCTTATTTACCGCTTGCGCATGTTGCAGAGCGAATTTTTATTGAATGTACTCTCATGATTAGTGGCTTTACAGTTTATTTTGCCAATTCACTCGAAACTTTTGTTGATGATTTGAATCGCGCACAACCGACATTATTTTTCTCTGTACCTAGATTATGGACAAAGTTTTATTTAGGTATTAATGAGAAAATTCCACTACATGTGCAAAATGTACTCTTTAAAATTCCTGTTCTTGGTAAAATTGTAAAAAAGAAATTATTAACCAAATTGGGTTTAAATAAAGTTCGTTATGCGTTTACAGCATCAGCACCTTTACCCACCGATATTATTTTATGGTATCGCAATTTGGGTTTAGAGCTTCTTGAAGTCTATGGAATGACTGAAAATTGTGGTTATTCACATGTGACACAGGAAGGAAACTTTGCTGCAGGTTATGTGGGCAATGTACAGCCGAAGGTTGAATGTAAAATTGATGAGAATGGCGAGATTTTAGTTAAAAGTCCGGGAACAATGTTGGGCTATTATAAAAATGCTGAAAAGACAGCAGAAGATATCACCGCAGATGGTTTTTTACGTACAGGAGATTTGGGTGAAATTGATGCGAGTGGCCGTTTAAAAATTACGGGGCGTATTAAAGACATATTTAAAACCTCGAAAGGAAAATATGTCATGCCTGTTCCAACGGAACAAAAACTAGGAAATAATGAACTCATTGAGTCCGTTTGTGTGGGTGGTTCAAGTCAACCTCAACCTGTTGCATTTATTATGCTTCCTGAGGAAATTCGTCATCAGCTGAAACAAAATAGTAAAAATGAAGAGATCGAAAATTCATTAAAATTATTGCGTAATAGTATCAATGAAACGCTTGAATCACATGAAAAAATTAGTTTTTTTGTTGTAGTGAATGAACCGTGGACAATGGAAAATGATTTACTAACACCGACCTTAAAAATTAAGCGTAATAAAATTGAAAGTCGTTATGAACCATTTTTAAACCAATGGGCAGCGCAAAAACAGGAAGTCGTTTGGGAATCATAATCCTATATTGCTTATCAAATGTATGAAATTAAAAAGCTCCTGAGGGAGCTTTTTGTAAAATAGATATGGGGTGAAAATGTTAAATCATTTTTGCTTCTTTTAATTCTAATTTTAAATACGCATAGAAAATAGGAGCAACGATTAAGCCTGCCAAACCAAAGATCGATTCAAAAACCAACATGGCTAAAAGAACTTCCCAAGATGCAGCATGAATTTTTGTTCCAATAATTCGAGCATTGATAAAATATTCAAGTTTATGAATTAAAATCAGATAAATCAGTGCAAATCCTGCGGTTGCAACAGAAATAGTCAGTCCTGTAATGACAATAATGGTATTTGAAATTAGGTTCCCAACAATGGGAATGAGTCCACAAATGAAAGTAATAATGGTCAGTGTTTTAGCAAAAGGTAGATGAATTCCACAGAGCGGTAATACAATGTGTGCAAAAATAATAAACAGTATTGTATTGATGAGTGAAATTTTAAATTGAGCAAAAACCACATTCTTAAAAGAAAGAGAAAGATTTTCAATGCGTTGAATCATTGCACGTTTAAATGCTGGGTATTCAGATTTGGGCTGTAATTTTTTAAGTGAAACGAGAACACCAATAATTGTTCCGATGAGCATCGTTGCGAGATTATGTAAAAAGTCAGAACCTGTAGTTTTTAATGTCGATAAATTATCACGGAGAAGATCAAAGGTTTGATCTTTCAATTCATTGAGGGTGTAGGGGATAAAGCCCGGAATATATTGAGCAATTTCTTGTTGAAGTTTCAGTAAAGTTTGATCAACTTGCTGACTTAGCGCATTGATGCCATTGCCTTGTAAATCATGCTGCACAAAGCTAAATAAACCTGTAATGCCTAGACCAATGAGGCTAAGAATGATTAAGCCAAGAATCACGCTAATGGTTAAACGTGCACGCTGCCCATCAATATAACGTTCAGTGATATTACCTAAACTGTTGATGATTTCGAAAATCACAAATCCTGCAAAAAAACTTGCGAGTAAGTGCAAAGGAAGAAGCGAAACCAATGCAATGAACATCAAAAGATAAGATGCATAAATACTATATTTTTCATGAGATTGATTCATATTTCAGTTTGCGTACACGCATTAATGTCTGAAAAGGTGAGTTGAATCATAGAACTTTTAGATTAATTTTACCTTACAAATATTGAGTAACAACAATAATTTTAGCTTAATCGAACACTGCGTATAAAAACAGGATGTTGAACTTTTGTGAGAATTCATCATTGAGTAAAGTCTGTAATATTTAAATTTTCACGCTCAATGTATATCTTTAAAATATGGCTCAAAAAACTAAGCGATTGATGCCGCAAAAAATCTCATTCATTAAGCGGCAATGAAGTGACTATTTAACGTGCTTTTATCTGATCTAAATGACGTGAACCTTCTAAAATCATGTGAATCATCATAATGGTTTGTTCAGCCACTTCTTTGCGTTCATTTGGTGCTAAATCGATGACTTTTGCCCCCATATTAAACACCAATTGAGTAATGGCTTTTGCTGCAATTTCTGGGAAAGCTAATTTACTATTATTCAAACGTTCTAAACGAATTAGATCATCTCGTAATTCTTGTTGAAAAAAATTGAGTTGATGATCAACAGCTTGCTTATATGATATTGAACCTGTGTAACCTTCACGAAGTAATAGACTGAGATTACCTTCATCGGCATCCAATTGCTGAATAAAGACTTCTATTGAACTGCGAATTACACTGTGTTTAGGGGATGCTTTTAAGCGTGCTTCATGCAAAATTTGACGTAAAACCAAGCCTGAACGTTCAATAAGTTCGATTGCAAGCTCATCTATATCTTTGAAATGTCGATAAAAACTATTTGGTGCAATACCTGCTTCACGGGTAACTTCACGTAAACTCAGTGATGCAATGCTTTTTTGTGAACCAATTAAATTAAGCGCAGCCTGAAATAACTCTTCTTTGGTGATGGTTGCTTTACGACCCACAGTACGTGGTGGCAACTTTTCTAAATCTGTTTCATCAGAAATGAAAATATCAGAAGGGCTTGGTGATGACATACGGTTCATATATTTAATAGATTCATAGAATTAAGCCATTATAGCTTCTGAATAAAGAATATGAAATGGAATGATACAATACATATGTATATACAAATATATATACATATGTATAATAATTAAAATTCAGTCGAATAATGAGCAGATATGCACGCTATTGCAAAGCAAAAATCTCCTGTAAATTCAATATTTGAAATACTTGTTGGACGTCATACAACTAACTTTTGGCTACAAAAAGTTAATCCATTGTGGTCAATGCATCAACCACTTGGAAAAATTATTGAAAAAAATCAATCTGCTCAAGAGACCACTAGCTTAACAATTGAAGTCAATCGTCATTTTAAAATGGGCCAAGCAGGTCAGCATCATCCTGTGACGGTGGAAGTGAATGGGCGTCGTTATGAACGCACTTACAGTTTGACGCAACTCGATGCAAACCGAGTTTTACTTACGGTAAAGAAAGTGGCAAAGGGCATTGTCAGTCAATGGTTGACTGAAAGTGCACAAATTGGCGATGTCCTTGAATTTGGTCAACCATATGGTGAAATGCTCATTCCAAAAAATGAGCAACCATTGATTTTACTGGCGGCGGGTAGCGGTATTACACCGATGTATAGCTTGGTTAAAACCTTAGCTGAACACGGTCAGCTAAAACACAAATCAGTCCAGTTAATGTATTGGGTTAAAAAACATCAAGATGTTGCATTTAAAATACGATTTGAAAAAATTGCTGAGCAACATCCAAATTTCAAATTTAACGTATTTTATACCCAAGAAAGCCCTACCGATGCTCGGTTAAATGATCAATATTTAGATCAAATACCAGAACTAGAAAAAAGCACAGTTTATGTGTGTGGACCATCAGGTTTTGTAGCGACAGCCGAACAACTTTTTAAAAATGTGCAGCTATTTAAAAGTGAAGCATTTAGTTTAACGCCCATGATTGCAGATGATACAGGTTTCATCAATGTGACATTAACACAATCCAATAAAGTGGTGTCCATTGCCAAAGGTCAGTCCATTTTGGCGGGTTTAGAGCAGCAGAATATTAAACCTCAACATGGATGCCGTATGGGTATTTGCAATAAATGTGCCTGTAATAAAGCACAAGGCGCCACAAAAAACTTGGTCAATGGTCAGGAAAATATGGAACCTAATAATTTGCTCCGAATTTGCGTCAATTCGGCTCAAACTGATTTAGTGATTGATATTTAATTTTAGAAATTTAAGAGAGTTTTATCATGAATATGCCCGTTAAAATTCAATATTTTACCAATCCTAAAAATCGAGAGTTGACTCAGTTTGAGTTAGATGAGTTGGCACGAGAGTTGGATGCCATTAAACAAGAAGTTTTAGATGATATTGGTGACAAAGATGCTAAATACATCAAGAAAGTTTATGCTGCGATTCGTTACAGCAGTATTTTAGGTCGTGCGTGTTTATTTGCAGGGTGGTTTCCACCAGCATGGATTTTGGGTACAGGTTTACTTGGTTTTGCCAAAATTATGGAAAACATGGAGCTGGGTCATAACGTCATGCATGGTCAGTATGATTGGATGAATGATCCACGTTTTAAAGGTACAGACTACGAGTGGGATATTGTCGGTACAGCAGACAATTGGCGTCAAACCCATAATTTTAAACATCATACTTATACCAATATTAAAGGTATGGATGATGATATTGGTTATGGATTGCTACGATTATTTCCCGAACAGCGTTGGAAACCGGGCTATTTGGTACAACCTTTATATGCTATTCCATTTTGCTTGTTGTTTCAGTGGGGCGTTGCAATTCAAAATTTAGAAATTGGTAAAGTAATTTATAAGCGTAAAACATGGGCGCAATTTAAAGAAGAGTGGAAACCAACACAGAAGAAAATTGGTAAACAATTCTTTAAAGATTACTTATTTTTTCCACTCATTGCAGGACCTGCTGCATTGCCGGTATTTACGGGCAATTTAGTTGCAAATGGTATGCGTAATGTTTGGACATTTAGTATTATTTTTTGTGGACATTTCACTAAAGATGCGGAAGTCTTCCCCAAAACAGTATTGCAAAATGAAAGTCGTGGACATTGGTATATGCGTCAAATTCGAGGTTCTTCAAATCTTACAGGTTCGGAAGCCTTTCATATTTTGACAGGTCATTTGAGTCATCAAATTGAACATCATTTATATCCTGAAGTGCCTGCTCGTCGTTATCGTAAAATGGCACCGAAAGTACAAGCTGTATGTGAAAAATATGGATTGAATTATAACAATGCAAGTTTGCTAAAGCAGTATGGTCAAGTGCTTGGCCGTATTGTGAAATATGCATTTCCATTTAAAAAGTAAAATACTTTTAAATATTTAACCACTTTCAACAGGAAATGTCGAAAGTGGTTTTTTATGACAAAAAGTAATAAAAATCATCAAGATTAAAGTATTGTTATACATGATAGTGGATGCATAAGTTTTATATTTGGATGAGTAACAACAGAACTTAGAAAATTTGAATGAATCGATAACTCTGTTTAAATCGGTTATGTGAGGCATGTTTTAGAAATAATAGAGTTTTAGAAACAACAAAGCCCTGACATTGTCGGGGCTTTGTTGTTTGATATTTGGCGGAAGCGGTGAGATTCGAACTCACGGAGGACTCACGCCCTCGTCGGTTTTCAAGACCGGTGCATTCAACCGCTCTGCCACGCTTCCATGGCGGCAATCATATAAATAAAAAAGGCTTTTAGCAATATAATTTATAAACAATTAAGCTATTTTCTTATCATTCAGTTACTTTTTATGCAAAAAAGCCGAATAATCTAGATTTTACTTTAGGTTATAACAATCTAAGCAATCATTAAAAATACTATTTATACGATGGCGTCATCCGCAGTTGTTTGAGTCAGGATTACTTTTGATTGATAATATTTCTGCGATTACTTAAATTATTTTATGGAAGTGAGCGAGTTCTGCGGTGAGGAGCAAAGCTCCGCAAGATGATTTCCTTGCGCAGTTTCACTGCTCATTTTGCCAAATGAAAAACATCGTTTCGTAAAAGTACACCCAGCGGAAGGCTAATCCCTAAATTTAAACTTTTGATGAAAGGCTCAGCCAAGTCAGTTTGCATGAATAGTATTCATGCAAATATATTTCTGAGTGTGCCTAACATCAATTATTTAAACTGAACAGATCCATTTGCACTAACGGTAATTTTTGATTCTCCCGCAGAAACATCTTGTACAGGGGCTGAATCTGCCATTTCCATTTTCGCCATACTTGCCCGCATCATCATCGGTTGAGGGTAAAAGTTACTGGTATTTAAGTTAATGCTGACAAGGTTATAACCCGATTTATTCCATGCTTGTGCGAGTAATTGCGCACGCTGTTGGAAGTTTTTTGATGCTTCTGCAATGAGTTCATTTTCAACTTTGCTACGTTGTTCATCTGAAACGGTAAAGTTAATTGAAGCGGTTTGGAAACTTTGTTGTAGTTCACCAATCAGTTGGCTTGCTGCTTTAAAATCTTTACTTTCAATTTGGACTTCAGCACGACCACGCCATTCTTTTAGCTTCTGATTGTCATTGTCATAAATTGGGTAGGTGGTTTGCGAGCCGGTTTTGAGTTTAACAGTTGGATATTTTTTACCTAAAGTGATGGCTTGATTCATCAATTGGGTAATTTGCGTAGAAAGTTCTGCCGGTTGTTTATGATTTTTTTCAACAAAAAGGGTGGCATGCATTTCATCATTAGACACTTGACGTGTCGCATCTGCTTGTACATTTGCAATGTTGTAATTGAGTGTGTTGTCATCGGCAAAGACATTTGTTGCAGTAACGAGGCTGAGTAAAACAGCAGAGACAGTAAGTAAACGCATAAAATGTTCCTGAAAATAGACAAATAATTGTAATAAGCTATTTAAAATACTAATCGGCATTGGTGGTGAATAAATGCAGACTTTGTGGTGAATTTGTTTCAAAGTCGTCTTCTTTTGCAAAGATGATTTATCAAAAATTTACTTTTCAATCATTTATTTATTTTAATATTGATGTAATAGTGATCAAGTTGTGAAAGTGAAAAACTGAAGTCATTATGTTTTAATATTTTCGTTCTATTGTCATATATTAAAAAGATAATGTCAGTTTAGATTGTCGTGAATGTTTTTTTAATCAAGTTCAGGCAGATAAGTAAATAAATGCTATTTATTTTCTTGAAAAAAACTGTATCATCGCGCTCTTGGTTAAAAACAACATACAAATTTTTAACCAAGTTCTCTATAAAGCACCGAGTCAAAGGACCGCAAGTCACCCGACTTATTTCTTTCAACCCATATCAGAGATGGTAATTCGATATGAGCGTTTCTTCTGTAAATCCTGCCCCTAATTCTACTAACGAATACTATTTGACTCGCCAAAGCCAGATGGAATCGAATGTTCGTAGCTATCCACGTAAATTACCGTTGGCAATAGCAAAAGCTTTAGGATGTTGGATTACTGATGTTGAAGGTACAGAGTACCTCGATTGTTTAGCTGGGGCAGGAACATTGGCATTAGGCCATAATCATCCTGCGGTAATTCAAAGTATCCAAGACACAATTGCAAGCGGTTTACCGTTGCATACTTTGGATTTAACAACGCCTTTAAAAGATGCATTTACTGAAGCATTACTTGAGCAATTGCCTGGTGGTAAAGCTGAGTATTGCCTACAGTTCTGTGGTCCATCTGGTGCAGATGGTACAGAGGCTGCAATTAAATTGGCAAAAACTTATACAGGTCGTAACACGGTCATCAGTTTTTCTGGTGGTTACCATGGTATGACTCACGGCGCTTTGGCAATGACAGGTAACTTGTCTGCTAAAAATGCTGTGAATGGTTTAATGCCAGGTGTGCAATTCATGCCGTATCCACACGAATACCGTTGCCCACTCGGCATTGGCGGTGAAGCGGGTGTTGATGCTTTAACCTATTTCTTTGAAAATTTCATTGAAGATGTTGAAAGTGGTGTGACTAAACCTGCAGCTGTCATTCTTGAAGCAATTCAAGGTGAGGGCGGTGTGGTGACTGCACCTGTAAAATGGTTGCAAAAAATCCGTGAAGTAACTGAACGTCATAACATCGTACTGATTCTTGATGAAGTACAAGCGGGCTTTGCACGTTCAGGTAAAATGTTTGCCTTTGAACATGCAGGTATTGAGCCTGATGTTGTGGTGATGTCTAAAGCAGTGGGTGGTAGCTTACCGCTTGCAGTGTTGGGTATTAAACGTAAGTTTGATGCTTGGCAGCCTGCAGGTCACACGGGTACATTCCGTGGTAACCAACTTGCAATGGGTACAGGTCTTGCAACGATCAAAACCATTAAAGAACAAAACCTTGCACAAAATGCGCAAGAACGTGGTGATTTCTTACAAGCTGAATTTAAAAAATTAGCAGTAGAATTCCCATGTATTGGTAATGTTCGTGGTCGTGGTTTAATGCTTGGTGTTGAAATTATTGATGAACGCAAGCAAGCAGATCACATGGGTTCATTACCAGGTGATTCTCAGTTGGCAGCTGCTATTCAAACCGCATGTTTCAACAACAAATTGTTGTTAGAAAAAGGTGGTCGTAACGGTACAGTAATTCGTTTACTTTGCCCATTGATCATTACTCATGACGAATGTGTAGAGGCTGTTACTCGCTTTAAGAAAGCGATTGCTGAAGCTCTTGTTGCTACTCGAGGCGCGTAATTCATGGTAGATTTTGCAGAACATCGTAAAGCGTTACTCTGCAATGATGCTGCATCTATTGCTGACTATGAGTCGGCAATGGGTGAGGCGACCAAAGCGGTCGCAGCATGGTTGCAAAACGATAAAATGTATACAGGCGGTAGTATTAAAGAACTTCGTGAAGCGATTTTTTTTAATCCGTCTAAAGAAGGTTTAGGACTTCAACAATCGCTTGAGCGTATGGTTGAATTATTCTTAAACAAAAGCTTGAAAGTACATCATCCTCATTCTTTAGCGCATTTGCACTGCCCAACGATGGTGACCAGTCAAATTGCTGAAGTTTTGATTAATGCCACCAACCAATCGATGGATTCATGGGATCAAAGCCCTGCAGGTTCTTTGATGGAAGTACAGCTTATTGACTGGCTTCGTCAAAAAGTTGGCTTTGGTGCGGGTCAAGCTGGCGTGTTCACGTCAGGTGGTACACAGTCAAACTTGATGGGTGTATTGCTTGCACGTGATTGGTGTATCGCGAAAAACTGGAAAGACGAAAACGGCAATCCGTGGTCTGTACAGCGTGATGGCGTGCCATCTGACGCAATGCGCAAAGTCAAAGTCATTTGTTCTGAAAATGCACATTTCTCTGTGCAAAAGAACATGGCGATGATGGGTATGGGTTTCCAATCTGTTGTGACTGTTCCTGTGAATGAAAATGCACAGATGGACATGGATGCACTAGAAAAAACCATGGCTCACCTTCAAGCGGAAGGCAAAATCGTGGCATGTGTGGTCGCAACTGCGGGTACAACCGATGCAGGTGCAATTGACTCACTGAAAACAGTACGTGAAATTACCACTAAATATGGCGCGTGGATGCATATCGATGCGGCATGGGGTGGTGCGCTTCTTCTGTCGAATGATCATCGTGATCTGTTAGATGGAATTGAATTGTCAGATTCGATCACACTCGATTTTCATAAGCATTATTTCCAAAGTATTTCTTGTGGTGCGTTCTTGTTAAAAGATGAAGCGAACTATCGTTTCATGCACTACGAAGCGGAATACTTGAATTCTGCTTATGATGAAGAACATGGCGTTCCTAACTTGGTTTCTAAATCTTTACAAACAACTCGTCGTTTCGATGCGTTGAAATTGTGGATGACGATTGAAAACTTAGGTGAAGAACTTTATGGTTCAATGATCGATCACGGCGTCACTTTAACACGTGAAGTATCGGATTACATCAAAGCGACAGATGGTTTAGAGATGTTGGTTGAACCACAATTCGCCTCTGTACTATTCCGTGTGATTCCACAGGGTTATCCTGTTGAATTGTTGGATTGTTTGAATCAAAACGTAGCAGATGAATTATTTGCTCGTGGTGAAGCGAATATTGGTGTAACGAAAGTTGGTCTAAATCAATCTTTGAAAATGACCACTTTAAGCCCAGTCGCAACTTTAGAAAACGTGAAGAACTTACTTGCACTTGTGCTTGCAGAAGCTGATCGTATTAAAGACGCGATTGCAGATGGTACTTATGTGACAACATTGGATTAATTTCTTTGTTGTTATAGAAAATAAAAAAAGGAGCTTATATAAGCTCCTTTTTTTATAACAGATCAAATTTATATCTGCATTATTATGGTGTTTTTACCAGTTTAGGTTCTTTCCATGTGCCATCCAGCACTGCTTTTTCAGGCCAGTAAATACGCATGATTGATGCGAATGAACCTGTCGGTGCAGGAAGCCAGTTGGCCTTTTTATCTGCAGATGGGGCTTCATTCTGTAAATATAGCTAATTATCAAATAAATTAGCACAGTGAATTCTAAATAACTCATCG
>CAXYZD010000004.1:0-45066 GCA_964293455.1 uncultured Acinetobacter sp.
TTGTGACATTATTTCAATGAGTTATCTATTTTTGTCGTGTACAGAGAAAAAATTTATATTTTCCCAATACTGATCATATAATCTTGTTTCGCTGATAATTTTAAACTTCCATCCTTTATCAGCAGCAAAACGATGTGCTGCTCTAAATTTTGGTTTTAACTTATCCCAAGCCTCAACAAGCTTTTTCTTAGGCTTAATTTCGATGAGCATTGGTACTGGAAAATCCTCAAAATCATCACAATTCGAGCTTGAAAACTGCACCAGAAAGTCAGGGGTGTAGGTTGATTGATTACCCAATTCAGTGATGTAGGGGATAACTACAGGTTGACCTATAACATCAATCACATTGTTATTAAATTCTTGCTTAAGTATGAAATCACGCTCAAGTGTCGATTCAAACCATATGGTTTTTTCACCTCTAAAAGCATAATTTCCTGAAATACTCCCATAAACAGTTTGAGCTTTTCTAACAGGTAAGTATTCTTCACTCAATTTTTTCATAAAAAATTCACCATTCAGGCACTCGTACTTATTAATGTAATTTTGTAAGCAACTCTTATCTATTTGTATAAATAATCTAATTTAATTGTGTGAAATTAGAGTGACAACCTATTGATTATCTATAATGCCACTCTATTCTATTGCTGTAAATGACAGTGGCTCGCACCCGAAACCAGGTGAAATTACGCTCGCGCATTTAGGAGTTTTATTTTTAGATGAATTACCCGAATTTGACCGAAAAGTTTTAGAAGTCTTACGCCAACCGTTAGAGTCGAAAGAAATTGTGATTTCTAGAGCTTCTAGGCAAATGACTTTTCCTGCCAATTTCCAACTCATTGCGGCAATGAATCCATGTCTGTGTGGTTATGCATTTAATCAAGACAGTCGCTGCCAATGCTCAGCAGAATCGATTAAACGCTATCAAAACCGTATTTCAGGTCCTTTGCTTGATCGTATTGATTTGCATATTGAAGTTCCACCATTAAAAGCACAAGAATTACAGGACAGTAAACCTGTCGAAGATTCTGTAACTGTACGGTTACGTGTCATTCAAGCCTATAATTTACAAATGCAACGACAAGGCTTTCTCAATCAAAGTCTATCGCCGCAACAACTTGAACAATATGCTTTGCTTGATGATGGATCACAGAAAATTATTGCACTTGCACAACAACGATTAAATCTTTCTGCACGTGCCTATCATCGGGTCATTCGAGTTGCACGTACGATTGCTGATCTGGCACAGTCAGAACAGATCCAAAGTATGCATCTCACTGAAGCGTTGTCTTATCGTAGTCAAGAAAATTAAGGATTGTTTTGTTCGAGTGATCGAATATATTAAAGGTCTTATTTCATCATAAAATAGGTCTCATCAGGAGTACATCATTTGACCCTTTCTATACAGATTCGACCTGAACAAGAGCAAGACATTCATGACATTGCACAAGTAACCGAATTAGCTTTTGCTGATGCACCACATAGTAGTCATACTGAGCATTTTATTATCAATGCTTTACGTGAGCAGCAACAACTTACAATTTCGTTGGTCGCATTATTCGATGGCAAAATCATTGGACATATTGCAATTTCACCCGTGAACATTAGCTCTGGTGAAAAAGATTGGTATGGTTTAGGTCCAGTCTCTGTTTTACCTGAATATCAAGGACAAGGCATCGGTTCTGCACTCATTCAACAGGCGCTACAACAGTTAAAAAACTTAGGTGCTAAAGGCTGTGTACTGCTTGGTGAACCTGAATATTATGCTCGATTTGGTTTTCAAGTCGTATCAGGACTCACACTTGCAGATGTTCCTGCTGAATATTTTCAAGCCTTATCCTTCAGTGGCAATTTTGCACAAGGCAATGTGACCTATTCCTCAGCCTTTGAAGCAACAGCATGATCTAAAATTGAAATATCATTGTTTTTAAACCGATCTTATTGATTTTAATACCTTTGCACTCAAACATTTCATCCATAAAAAAGCCCGATAAAAGTCATCGGGCGAAGTGCATTTCATATCAATTTATTTTATTGGTCACAATAATTATAATTATAAACACTTGTCTTTAACGGTTTAGAACGCTTTAGTTAAAGTAAAAACTGCTCCTGTTTCGACACCACGTTTTAAAGCATGTGACATATCATCTGTATTGATATTGGTTCCAACAGCAGCAAGCTCAGCCGTTAAACCTGATACAGACTTAAAGCCATAAGTCACGCCAGCTTTCCAATCGACATAGTTGTCATCGCCATTAAAATCGTATTTATCTTCATCAACTGTTGTATAACCAACATTGGCTATTCCACCAAATCCTGTCGCACCAAATGGTACGGTATATCCAACATTGAAATTCCAGCTATCGGCATCTAAACCAGCATAGTCATTGGTATAGTTCACATTGGTTAAAATGTTATCACCTGCAATAATCGCATCTTTAAAGCCCAATTTTCCGTAGAGCTCAAGCCAATTCAAATCGCTTGCACTTGGATAGTTATAGTAAACAATACCCACATCCAATAGTGGCTTAGTACCAAAAGCATCCAATGTCGTTGCATAACCTAGAGATGGATCAAGTTCTAAACTTGGCGTACCTGAGCCAAAGTTCACATTGGAACCCCAAAGTCCAAAATATAACCCTGATGTATGCGCCAATGTGAAACCTGCTTGAATTGCAGGATCATTTTCTGTTTGAGTCAAACCACGAAAACGATAATCGGAGGTGATCGCAGCAGATCCACTAAAGCTCAAACCCAAGTTTGACAATGCTGTATTTTCTGAAGCCATTGCTGCGCTTGCCACAGATGTTAAAATAGTTGCCGCAATCATTTTAGTTGAAAATTTCATTGGTGTTGCTCCCCATCGAGTGGTGTATTTGTTCTGTTTAATAACTCGATAGATGTTTAGCAATTGCCATGCCAGTTTTAAGTTTTCTAAGATATTTTTAATAAAAAATTAAGTAAATGATGATTTTGTTTTCATACTATTTTAAATGTATTTAAAATTTCACAGCAGATCATCTAAGTTAAAACCGCTTGATTATAAATTACTACTCTAATTCAATCCAAATATTCACTTTGTCAAAGAAATAAATTTAAACTTTTGAAGCATCCCATCAAAATCATCATAATTTGCGCTTATTTTGTGCAATTTTAAATTCAAGCCAAATATATTTTTCTTCTTTTTGCCTATCTAAGCGTTTAGTTATATCGTTTATTGTATGAAATTAGCGCACCCAAATAAGGCATTTTGATAAAAATTAATCTTTCAGATCAAAACTTGTTGTCATGGTTAATCTTCTAATACATCCATTGATTATTTTTATCATTAAAGCAATTTTAGGCACAAAAAAAGTGCATTTTAAAATGCACTCTCGATTTTATTCAATTATCTATTTGACTTAAAAGGCGTAATTTAAACCAATAACAGTATTGTTATCAAAATCATTTCCCATACGATCTTGACCACCTAACACATAATCCACTGAACCATTTAGACCTGTTTGAGCAATGTCTTTACTGATGCCAATACGTGCTTCATTAAAAGCAAAGTCTTTTTGAGTTTCCATCAAAGCATCATCACGACTACTGTTATAAATAGATGCACCTATGGATGTATTGAACATAAATTCATAAGGTAATGCATGGCTATATGCAGCACCGATATACATATCACCTGCATTGGCAAAAGCAGCATCGGCAAGCATAACCGTCATACTCATGGTCAACTCTTTATAAGTCACCGCAGCCAAAGCATCAAAACCTGTAGTCTTACGCTTTTCATCATTGTCTGCATAAACCGTCCCACCATTGTGATAAATATAGCTTGTTGCTTGCAGGCGATAACTCAAGTCTTGATTAATTTCATGGTCATAAGCGATATAAAGATCATTTTCTATACCGTGATCTTTGCTTTCATCTGTCATATCATAATCGAGTGTAGAACCCCAATAACCCACGCTAATCCCATTGTTAAATGCGTATTCAAGTCCACCTTGTAGTGCAGGGTCATTATTTTCTACACCACCCCGATAAACATATTGGGAAACGACACCAATATTCCCAGACAAGTGTTGTGCCGCCTTTTCAGTTTCAGCAACTGCGATTTGACTCAAAAGTGAAGTCACCAATAGAACAGAAAACGCGTATTTTGACATATGAAATAGCTTGGAACAAAAGGATGAGCGATTCTACTTTTTTTTTAATTCTGAGTAAAAATAAATTACCTGTTATTTTTATGACAGTTTATTCATCTTTTTGAAACAATATTTCATGCTTTATAATGAGCTAATTTCATAAAAAATTTATGACTCAATTAAGAAAAACAGAATAATATCTGAAAAACATGTAACTTTAGTAAAATAAAGTGATTAAACACTGTTATTTTTTTATGTTTTACTTATACAATTCAGTAAAAGAACCGTGTTCTATTTAAACAATATTGTAACCAATAATTTATTTGTGGGAATTTTTCGATGCCAACCGCTCAGAAACTTACATTAGCAGTACTCATTAATGCTGTACTCATTTCTTCAGCCTATGCAAGTGAACAAAGTGAAGCGAAAGGCTTTGTAGAAGATGCTTCTGGTTCTGTGCTGTTACGTACAGGCTTTATTGACCGTGATAAGAAAAATGGTGTACCAGATACTCGCTCTACAGCTCAATCTGCAATTTTCAATTTAGAATCTGGCTATACTCAAGGTATTGTTGGCTTTGGTGTAGGCGCGGTAGGCGATGCATCATTTAAAATTGGTGACAACAATCATGCTGGCAACCAAATGATTCCTATCAATGATCAAGGCAATGCCTATGACCATTGGGCACGTGGTGGCGCAAGTGTTAAAGCACGTATTTCAAATACAAACGCCCGTTATGGTACTCAAGTTTTAGATTTACCTGTGCTTGCAAGTAATACAGGTCGTATGGTTCCTGAGTATTTTGAAGGTACTTTGATTACGAGCCATGAAATTAAAAATTTAGAGTTAGTTGCGGGTAAATTTACGAAAGATCAGATGTCCGATCAAATCAATAGAGATTCGGATGTGAATGGTCATGGGCTTGATCGTGCAATTGTTTGGGGTGCAAAATACAAATTTGATGACCAACTCAGCGCATCTTACTATGGTTTAGATTCTAAAAATGCTTTAGAACGTCACTATATCAATGCCAACTATAAGTATCCATTGGCAAATAAAAGCTCTTTCACTGTAGATTTTAGTGGTTATCACACTGAATGGGATAAACAAGCTTTTACTTATTCATCCCCACTTGGCGATACAAATGTAGATGGTCGTAGCAACAATATTTGGGCACTTTCAGGCACTTATAACCAAGATGCACACACTGTAATGTTGGCTTACCAACAAAATACAGGCAATACTGGTTATGACTATGGTCAAAATGCGGATGGTTTCCAAAGTATTTATCTACCGAACTCATACTTATCTGACTTTATTGGTAAGCATGAAAAGTCGGTTCAAGTGCAATATAACTTAGACTTAGGTACTTATGGCGTTCCAGGTTTAAATTGGACGACTGCATATGTATATGGTTGGGATATTGACGTTGTAAATAATCCTGAAGAAGGCAAAGAACGTGAATTCTTTAACCAAGTAAAATATACCGTTCAATCTGGTTTTGCTAAAGATGCCAGCTTACGTTTACGTAACTCAATCTACCGTGCAAACAATGCCTATGATCCTGCATACATTGGTGATACCAATGAATGGCGTATCTTCTTAGATATTCCTGTGAAATTTTTCTAATCTTTAAGAAAATTTAAATTATAGAAAAACTGTACATTATGCTGATCAATTAAGGAAAATAGTTAAAATGTCGTAAAAATGAGTGTATGTAAATACACTCATTTTTTATTATGAATTTATTTCAAAATTTAGATTCCACTCGTTTACACATCAATATTTAGCTTTCCCATTTCTCTGAGTTAATCAATTTATAATAGATCTAAGTGTTTTTGGAACCGTTGTTGGAACTCGGAAAATGTTTATTTCATTTAAAAGGTACTAAAGGCTAGACATTAACATTGTTAAAATAAGATCACAAAACACCAAAAAAAATATCAGCTGGTTTTTCAACCCACTGATATTAAAAATAAATAACTTATTTTGTATTCAAATCAAATTATTTGCGTAAATCCTTACGTAGAATTTTACCTACGTTTGATTTTGGTAATTCATCCAAAAATTCCACATAACGTGGGCGTTTATAGCCTGTTAGATTTTCTTTTGCATATGCCAAAACTTCTTCAGTGGTTAATGATGGATCTTTTTTCACCACAAATAATTTTGGAATTTCACCTGATTTTTCATCAGGTACGCCAATTGCAGCAACTTCCAATACTTTAGGATGAGTTGCAATCACTTCTTCAATTTCAGAAGGATAAACGTTAAAGCCTGAAACCAAAATCATGTCTTTTTTGCGGTCAACAATTTTGAAATAACCACGTGTATCCATAATCCCGATATCACCTGTGCGGAAGTAACCATCTGCAGTCATGACTTTTTCAGTTTCATCAGGACGGTTCCAATAGCCTTTCATGACCTGAGGACCACGAATTGAGATTTCACCTTGCTCACCTTGTGGTAAGTGGTTACCGTCATCATCCAAAATCGCCATATCTGTCAATGGAATTGGAACACCAATTGTGCCACTAAATTCTGTGGTTGCAGGTGGGTTTGCTGATGCAACAGGAGAAGTTTCAGATAAACCATAACCTTCGATAATGATCGTACCTGTGACTTTTTTCCATTCAGCAGCAGTCGATGGCAATACAGCCATACCGCCACCCATCGCCATTTTCAAACGACTGAAATCAAGCTGACGGAATTCTTCGTTATGCACAAGTGCATTGAATAATGTATTTACCGCAGGGAAGAATCCTGGTTGATATTTACGTAATTCTTTAATCACCGCAGGTAAATCACGGGGATTCGGGATTAAGATATTCGCTTGACCTTTATACATGCCGTACATTGCACAGACCATGAATGCAAAAATGTGATACAGCGGCAAAGCACAGAAGATACGATCATCTTTCGCACCATCACCTTGCCCAAATTTACTTTGGAAAATGCCATCACACTGCAACAAATTGGCAACCAAGTTACGATGTGTCAGTTCCGCACCTTTAGAAACACCTGTTGTACCGCCTGTATATTGCAGTACAGCCGTATCACTCAATGTCATATTTGGACGTTTGTAGTTGTCCGCACTGACTTTCGCAAGTGCTGTATTAAACTTAATATGACCTGGAATATTCCAAGCAGGAATTTGTTTACGAACATTACGTAAAACAAAATTAACCAATGTGCCTTTTAATGTGCCGAGCATATCGCCAACTGAAGCAATAATTACATGCTTCACTGGCGTTTTACCGTGAATCGTTTGGTACACCGTCGCAAAGTTTTCAATAATCACTAGCGCTTCAGCACCAGAGTCATTTAACTGATGCTCAAGCTCACGAGTGGTATAAAGAGGATTAACGTTAACTAAGATCAAACCTGCACGGAAAACTGCCAATGCAACAATTGGATACTGTAATACGTTCGGCATCATCACCGCAACACGGCTGCCTTTTGCAAGACCAAGGCTCTGAAGATAGGCTGCAAATTTACGGCTTGCAACTTCAAGTTCACTGAATGACAACGCTTTATCCATAAAGATAAATGCATCACGTGAGCCAAATTTCTGGAAATTACGCTCAAAAATATCAATAAGTGAGGTATTTTCCGGCGGCAATTCTACTGTCTCTGGAATCCCAGTTTTTTGGTATTCAGTGAACCATATCTTTTCCATAATGCCCTATTCTCCAGTCTCTAATCCTTGGTTTTAAAATGTTTTTCTCAATATTAAGCATGCTTTTTAACTTTCTTTTGCTTAATATTGCATCCATCTGCTCGAATACTGACATATATAACGTATTTCAAGCCATGGATGCCACTATTATCTTTGAATGAGCAGTTTATTTGCTTTCTGATATCCTCGTGGTAAGAGCATACCTTTACTTGCTCTTTTTCCGATATATTTCTGTAAATCATCACCTTTGAGTTTCAATTGTTGCTGTCCTGCAACCACTTGAATGATTTCATTTAAATTCAAAACAATCACGGATAAAATTTCATCCCCTGCTTCAAGTTGTATCAACTTATTGCCCTTACCTTTGTTTAAAACAGGTAAGTCTGTCAGATCAACCAACAACAAACGCCCTGCCGTACTTAAAATTGCAAGATGTGTTTCATCCTGAATAATCTCTAATGGAAACGCTTTTGCATCATCAGCAACTGTGAGGAAGGATTTACCCGCCTTAGCATTGGTATCTAACTGTTTTGCTTGTGTTTTAAATCCATAACCATTCGAGCTTAAGGCAACAATTTCACAGTCATCTTCTTCAACGAGCGTCTGAATAAAACTCACACCATTGGCAGGTGAAAGTTTTGAACTCAGTGGTTCACCTAGACCTCGTGCCGATGGCAAACTGCTAATGCTAAGCGCATAACTACGTCCTGTTTCGTCCAACACATAAACTTTCTGATTGGACTTCCCTTGTGCCGAACTCAAATACTGATCGCCTGCACGGAAATTTAATTTTTCAACATCAATATCATGACCTTTAGCACAACGAATCCAACCCGCTTCTGAAAGAATCACAGTCACGGCTTCCGCAGGCATTAAGTCCTGTTCACTCATTGCAGATGCTTCTGCACGTTGCACAATTGGCGAACGGCGGTCATCACCAAATTTTTTCGCATCATCTTTAAGTTCATTAATAATCAATGCTTTTAAAGATTCAGGATTTTCTAATTGTTCACGGATAATGGCTGCTTTTGCTTCAAGTTCTTCTTGTTCACGGCGCATTTCCATTTCTTCAAGTTTTGCCAAATGACGTAACTTGAGTTCTAAAATGGCTTCTGCTTGAATTTCATCAATATTGAATTTTGACATCAACTCAGGTTTTGGCTGATCTTCTTCACGAATAACACGAATGACTTCATCGATATTTAAAAAGGCAACAATTAAACCGCCCAAGATATGCAAGCGTTTTTCAATTTTATTCAGATGATATTGCAAACGGCGTGTGACAGTATTTTTACGAATCTCAATCCATTCCAACAGAATTCGGCGGATCGATTTGACTTGCGGACGACCATCAGCACCAATCATGTTCATATTGACACGATAGCTCGATTCTAAATCTGTCGTTGCAAATAAGTGACTCATCACTGACTCTGCATCAATACGATTCGAGCGCAGTACAATCACCAAACGTGTTGGATTTTTATGGTCTGACTCATCTCTTAAGTCACTAACAAAAGGCAGCTTTTTGGCTTGCATCTGGTCGGCAATTTGGGTGATGACTTTTGAACCTGACACTTGATATGGCAGTTCACTAATAATAATTTCGTTTTTTTCAATCGTATAAATAGCACGAGTACGATAACTACCTCGCCCTGTAATCTGTATTTTCAGCAATTCAGCAGGTGGCGTAATAATTTCTGCACGGGTTGGTAAATCAGGTGCGGGAATATATTCTGCGACTTGTTCATCGGTCAAATGTGGCTTACGAATCAGCGCAATTGTTCCTTTGACTACCTCACGTAAATTATGCGGAGGAATATCGGTTGCCATTCCCACAGCAATACCCGTTGTACCATTGAGCAAAATATTGGGTACTCGTGCAGGTAAATTGACAGGTTCTTTCATTGAACCATCAAAGTTATCCTGCCAATCTACTGTGCCTTGTCCAAGTTCAGTGAGCAATAAATCACTATATGCCGACAGTTTTGCTTCGGTATAACGCATAGCTGCAAAGGATTTTGGATCGTCAGGTGAACCCCAGTTGCCTTGTCCTTCAACAAATGGATAGCGATAACTAAACGGTTGTGCCATCAGTACCATGGCTTCATAACATGCGGAGTCACCATGTGGATGGTATTTACCTAATACATCACCAACAGTACGTGCAGATTTTTTCGGCTTACCTGTAGATTTAAGCCCAAGCTCGCTCATTGCAAAAACAATACGGCGTTGAACAGGTTTCAAACCATCACTAATATGCGGCAATGCACGATCCATAATCACGTACATGGCGTAATTGAGATAAGCTTGTTCGGTAAATTCTGCTACGGAGCGGTTTTCTGTCGCTTGATGCGTAAGGATTGTCATAACAACCTTTAATCCTAAATAAATGCGTTTTAAATGTGTTTATATCTCTATGTTCTTATGCTAAGTCGCAGGCTCTAACGATACAAGGGCAAGTCTGTTGCATAACGACAAATTACGACCCTGTATATTCCTACTGACGTAAAATTATCCACTTTCAATCAAATGATCAAGCCTTATAGGCTGATTTATGCAATTCTCCTGCAATAGATGCAATATTGATAAATTCAATTTGAGTGAACATATTCAGAAAATACACATCAATCCGCCATTCAATTCCAAGTCAGCTACAGATCAGTAAAATAAGTCGACATGATAAATACATCAATCGTCGAGAATTCAAACAAAGCTAAGGGTTCATTTTTTGTAAAAGTCAGGCAAAATATTACAAATTTTTTAACGGACACAAAAGTGGCTGAAGAAGCAACTAAACTCAGTGAAGTGGCACAAGATACTTCACAGCTTATCCATTCCGCAGGTGAAAGAACTGCACAAACCGTCATTGAACACACTGCAAAATATAATGATGCTTACTCAACCATTGATAAATTTATCGATGGCTTTTGGGAGCGTGTACCCTATCTGTGCATCGGGTTCGCTGTCATTATTCTTTTTTGGTTACTGTCAAAACTATTCAAATTTTTTGTTCGTAAAACCTTAGAAAATAAATCGTATACACGTCAAAACTTGGTGCTGGTACTTAACCGTGTCGGTAGTACAGCCATTATGTTCTTTGGCTTTTTGATTGCGATGGTGATTGCCATTCCGGGCTTTACCCCTGCTCAACTGATGAGTGCATTGGGAATTGGCTCGGTTGCGATCGGTTTTGCATTTAAAGATATTTTCCAAAATTTACTTTCAGGAATTTTGATTCTTTTGGGCGAACCATTCAAAATTGGCGATGATATTATTGTCAACAATATGGAAGGTACCGTTGAAGATATTCAAATTCGTGCAACATTCCTACGCTCACCCGATGGTCGTCGTATCGTGATTCCAAATGCAACGGTGTATACCAGTTCGGTGATTGTGAATACTGCCTATGAACGTCGTCGTTGTGAATTTGTAGTCGGTATTGGCTATGAAGATGACGTACAAACAGCCAAAAATATTATTTTGCAACAGCTTGATAATGATCAAACAATCTTAAGCCAACCAGGTTTTACTGTGAATGTTTCTGCGCTTGCAGACTTCTCGGTAAACTTGACTGTTCGTTGGTGGGTCAACACCACTGAAACCACGACATCGGCATCGATCAGTGAAATTCAAGAGCAAATTTTAAAAGCATTTGCAAAAAATAATATTTCAATTCCTTACCCAGTACAGGAAGTGAAAGTTTATCGTGGCGACCCATCAGTTGATGATACTGAATCTGCTCGTGGCTAAACAGTCGAACTAAATAAACGACCTAAGACATAAGAAATCGCAGTTTCCGTACGTAAAATACGGTTGCCTAGGCTGACAGCTTGGCAGCCGTTTTTTATGAGTAAATCGACCTCATAAGGAATAAATCCGCCTTCAGGACCAATCAAAACAATACACGAATGCTCAAGCGCAAAAGGCATTTTTTCTGTCGTATACGGGTGCGCCACATAAGCAGGACAATGCTCCTGAATCAATGTCGGTAAAACATCTTCGGTAAAAGGTTTAAAGCGTTTATAGATTTCAACTTGCGGTGCAATCGTGTCGCCTGCTTGCTCTAAACCTAGTGTTATATAATGATCAATTTGCTGTAAAAATGGCGTTTGCCAATAGCTTTTATCGACCCGATAACTATGAATCAGAATGAGTTTTTCCACGCCCATCGTCACCGCATCCATCATTAAACGACGCAATACTTTCGGGCGAGGCATCGCAACCACCAAAGTCACAGGTAGTTTTTCAGGCACGCTTTCTTCGTGTAAGGGTTTCACTCGAATACTGTATTCGGTAATCTCTACGATTTCTGTGAGATAGCGTTTTCCCTCACGAATTCCAATTTTTAAAGTATCTCCAACTTGAACACCAACATGGGTTTTTAAATGTTCAATTTGGCGACTTGCTGTGATATTCCAAAGATCAGATTCGGTTTGACGAGGGTCTAAAAGGACGATGTTCATAATTTTGATAAAAACCGATCAATGGCTGCAATATGCTTTTGCAAAGAACCTTTATTCCGATTCAAAACTTCAATCGCATGTTGACTCAATTGTTGTGCAAAAATTTGATTTTCTAAACAACGTACAAGTAATTGTGCAATTTCATGCTCAGACTGTCCTACGACAACAGCATTTGCTTGTAAAAACTCATCTACAATGGATTGAAAATTAAAATAATTTGGTCCAATCACCGTCGCTACATTTACAACCATCGGTTCTAAAATATTATGACCACCACCGGGTTCATTCAGCGAACCACCAACAAAACACGCCTGACTGAGCGCATACCATAACCACATTTCACCCATGCTATCGGCAAGATAAACCTGTGTATCTGGCTGAATCGACTGATTCAAACTGCGCCTTTGCGTATTTAAATTTAAATTTTTTGCAATATTAAAAACGTCATCAAAACGTTCAGGATGACGAGGAACAATAATCACCAAGCAGTCAGGATTCTGCTCTAAATACGGTTTAAGTAGCTTTAGTAGTTTTTCTTCTTCGGGTGCATGCGTACTTGCAAGCGTGATAATTTTACGACTTGCTAAATTCCAATCGTGTTTTAACTGCTTCGCTTTTTCAATAAAAACTTCAGGTGCTGAAATATCAAATTTAATACTGCCCACAACTTCACTCTTTGAAGCTTCTAAACCCAATTCAATAAAGCGTTGTTGTGTTGCTGTATCTTGCGCAAGTAAGGCATCAAAACTTTGCAACATTGGACGCGTTAAACTTGAGACTTTGCCATAGCCTTTAGCCGACTTGGCAGATAAACGTGCATTCACTAAAATACATGGCACTTTAAATTTTTTAGCCTGATCAATCAGGTTTGGCCATAGTTCTGTTTCAACTAAAATCAGCAGTTTAGGTTGATATTTTTTGTAAAAATTAGCAATTAAAGACGTCTGATCAGCAGGTAAATATACCGCCTGAAACAATGACTCGTAAGGTATTTTTAAAAATAATGATTTAGAACGTGCCTGACCTGTTTTGGTCGTATTAGTCACTAAAACAGCATGACCCAATTTTAAATAATGTTCAATTAAAGGCTGTGCCGCATTGGTTTCCCCCACTGAAACACAGTGAAACCACATTGCTTGCTTATTTTTGACATCCTGAAATGGACCAAAACGCTCAAGACATTCCTGTTGATATGCCTCTGCATTTTGCGCACGCTGTTTTATTTTCCACTTATATAGTGGTTTTACCATCGCCAAAGCAGCGTTATACCAAAAAGGAGTAGCCAAACAAAATGCCTTTAAAACAGAGTCAGTCGGCCAATATAACAGAGCCTCATCGGCTTGTTAACCAATGAAGCTTAAGGAAATGTGTTTATTTTTAAGCGTTCGGTTCGAATGCTTCAAGTTCTGCCAAAGTTGGATAGTCGATATAACCTTCCGCAGTCTGTGAACCGATCATGTTATCAAATACCAATTCATTTAACGGCGCATCTTCAACTAAACGCTCATACAAATCAGGGTTGGAAATATAATCTTTACCAAATGACACGGCATCGGCTTTGCCAGTTTCAAGCAGATTAATCGCATCTTCACGGCTCAGTTTCATGTTAGCAATATAAGGTACATTACCTGAACGCTGTTGCATGTACTCACTGATGCTGTCATCAGCAAGATATTCACGGGTAAAGAAGAAAGCAATTTGACGCTTGCCTAATTTTTCTAGAACATAGCCAAAGGTTTCACGTGCATTTGCATCCCCCATGTCATGCTCATCGCCACGTGGTGCAAGATGCACACCCACACGACCTGCACCCCATACTTCAATTAATGCATCCACGACTTCTAATAAGAAACGTGCACGATTTTCAACTGAACCACCGTAAATATCATCACGAAGATTGGTTGAACTTTGTAAGAATTGATCAATCAAATAACCATTGGCGCCATGCAGTTCCACACCATCAAAACCTGCTTGTTTGGCTTTGATTGCAGACTGTTTGTATTGTTCAACAATGGCTTGAATTTCCGAAATTTCTAAAGCACGTGGTACAACATATTCACGTTTTGGACGTAACAGACTGACATGCCCTGCTTGCTGTACTGCACTCGCGGCAACGGGTGTTTCACCATTTAAAAGATCAGGATGAGATACACGACCAACATGCCAAAGTTGTGCAACGATTAAACCGTCACGTGCATGGACTGCATCAGTGACGAGTTTCCAACCTTCAACTTGCGCGTCGGTAAATAGCCCCGGTGTATTTAAATAACCATTGGCTTCTTCAGAAATCACAGTCGCTTCTGAAATGATTAAACCTGCACTTGCACGCTGTGCATAATACTCAGCCATCATTGCAGTTGGAACACGCTCAGCCGTTGCACGACTACGCGTTAAGGGAGCCATCACCACTCGATTTTTGAGTTTCAATTCACCAAGAGTTAAGGGAGAGTTTAATTGAGCCATATTCGCCTCGTCACTCACTTTTCTGATTTCAATCAGCAATTAAAGTGAGTTTTGTAGATAATCGATATATTGCTGAATCAAAGCTTCATTGCGGGAAAAATACGACCACTGACCGTATTTTTCGGCTTGGATTAAATTTGCTTGCTGTAAAACAGACAAATGATTCGACATGGTAGACTGAGAGACATTACCGAGTTTTTCGATATTCCCTGCACATACACCACGATTAAAGCCACCGCACTGCTCTTCAGACAAAAACTGCTCAGGGTTCTTCAACCATTCAAGAATTTGCCGACGAGTCGGGTTTGCGAGCGCTTTAAATATTAAATCTATATCCATCATATAGGGCACGTTTAATTGAGAGCTAAATATGAAACCGCAAAGCCTTGATCAACATCTTTGCGAACACTATATCGTATTTTTTCGATTTTAATATCGAATATTTTAGATATATTTGCAAAAATATGTTAAGGCTTTGCTTTTAAATTAAATTTATTTAAAAATTACAAACCTTGTTTCAAGCTTGCTTCAATAAATTTATCCAAATCACCATCCAACACCGCACCAGTATTTGAACTTTCAACACCAGTACGTAAGTCTTTAATACGTGAGTCATCTAAAACGTATGAACGAATTTGACTGCCCCAACCAATATCAGACTTGGTATCTTCAAGTGCTTTCGCAGCATCATTACGAATTTGCATTTCACGTTCATACAATTTTGCACGTAACTGTTTCCAAGCATGGTCACGGTTGGCATGTTGTGAACGTTGGTTCTGACAAGCCACCACAATACCTGTTGGCGCATGTGTTAAACGTACCGCAGAATCGGTTTTGTTAATGTGCTGACCACCCGCACCCGATGCACGATATGTATCGGTACGAACATCCGCAGGGTTAATATCAATTTCGATATTGTCATCAACTTCAGGTGAAACAAATACTGCTGAGAATGATGTATGACGACGGTTACCTGAGTCAAAAGGCGACTTACGGACTAAACGATGTACGCCAGATTCTGTACGTAACCAACCATAGGCATACTCACCGTCTACACGAATCGTTGCAGATTTAAGCCCTGCCACATCACCGTCAGATTCTTCCATTACTTCAGCTTTAAAGCCATGACGCTCAATCCAACGTAAATACATACGAAGTAGCATAGACGCCCAATCTTGTGCTTCTGTACCGCCTGAACCCGCTTGAATTTCCACATAACATGGATTTGGATCCATTGGATTACTGAACATACGGCGGAATTCAAGTTTCGCCAATTCTGCTTCGCTTACATCAAGTTCAGCCTGAACATCGGCAAGTAAACTTTCATCGTCTGCTTCAACAGCAAGATCAAGCAATGCTTGTGTATCTTCAAGTTGTGTCGACAAACCTTCTAAAACGTTAAGTACGTTTTCAAGTTCGCCTTTTTCTTTTGCCATCGCTTGCGCACGGCTTTGATCATTCCAAATACTTGGGTCTTCTAACTCGCGGAGAACCTCTTCTAAACGCTCTTTCTTTAGATCGTAGTCAAAGATACCCCCGTAGTGTTTGACCACGGTCATTTAAGTCTTTTAGCTGTATTAGATAGGGATTAATTTCCACGAGTTTTCATCTCACATTTGACATCTTTTCATTCGCAGGCATTCTACCACAGAGTAGAAAAAGTTGAGATGTGTTGTTGAGATAAGACATTTCGACTATTAAACACCCAGCCTCTTTATACTCTTTTTAGTAAACTCAGAAAAATTAAATCGCATTATCAGTCTTCTCAAAAATTAATTTTGAGTTAAAAGAAGAAACTTATTTAAAACTTAAAATATCGTGCTTGTTACACAATACATTCATATTTCACGTAAATCACACCAATATTCACACTGTCTACACAGTTTTAATAAAACAACACATTATTTTTAATTGTTATATTACAATAATTTATATAAATTAATTTAAGATTCTATAGATTACATATACATTTCAATATCAAATAATATTGACCTATTTTTTTATTGCCCTAGACTAAATATGTAACAAAAAATGTATTACAACATGTATATCGAAACGAATCATTTTCAGAGGGCAAAACCATGAAAAAATTAGCAATGGCATCAGCACTTTTATCTGCAATGGCTTTCACAGCTACAGCAGCACATGCATACCAAGCTGAAGTCGGTGGTTCTTATACATATAATGACCCTGATGATTTTGATGCAACTCATCAGTTTGGTGTAGATGGTACTTACTACTTCAACCCTGTACAAACACGCAATTCTCCACTCAATGAAGCTGCGTTCCTTGACCGTGCAAGCAATGTAAAAGCGCATGTCGATTATGCAAATAATGATGGTGTAAAAAATAGCGAATACGGTGCAGGTCTTGAATACTATGTACCAAATTCTGATTTCTATGTCAGCGGTCGTATTGGTCGCGACGAGCTTGAAATTAAAGATACACCTGTAGACAATAAAGTAACCACTTATGGTGCTGAAGTCGGTTATTTGCCTGCGCCAGGCTTATTACTTGCTGTGGGTGTAACAGGCTATGATGTAAAAGATGGCGATGATGGTGCAGACCCAACAGTACGTGCAAAATACGTAACAAAAGTAGGTCAATATGACGCTAACTTTGAAGCATTTGGTGCATTTGGTGATCTAGATGAATATAAAGTTCGTGGTGACTTGTACCTAGACAAAACGCTTAGTGTTGGTGCAGATTACTACAATAACGATTTAACTGAACGTGATGAGTTTGGTATTTCTGCGAAGAAATTCTTTAACCAAAATGTAAGCCTTGAAGGTCGTGTTGGTTTCGGTGATGACTACAACACTTATGGCGTGCGTGCAGGCTACCGTTTCTAAGCAGTTAAAATATTGAGCTAAAAAAATTCTTAATATTTCAAATAAAATTTAAAAAAACCGCTATTCAATAGCGGTTTTTTTATTTCAAAATATATTTAATTTTCAAGATGTAACATGCGTAATTGTAAACTCACTCGTCCATTAAATTCATTTTTATCAAGTTCATAAACTACTTTCACCGTGCTTTTCATCGGATCAAACTGAAATTGATCTCGGGCATTAAATGCAATTGCATCAACAGATTGACCATTGCTCAAACCCAATTTTAATTTTAAATGTACTTCTTTAAGCCAACGATGTTCTAACAATTGAAATTCACCTTCAAATACAGGTGATGGAAACTTTTGTCCCCATGGTCCCAATTGCTCAATTAAATCAACCGTCTTTAATTCAATATTTTGTTCAGGTAATACCCCATCTGTCCATAATACTGCATCAAACAAAGCATCATCGGACTGTGAAATTAAGTCTGTAAATACTTGCTTAAACTGTTCAAAATTTTTCTTTTCAATGGTTAAGCCTGCCGCAGCCGCATGTCCACCAAAAAAGCTGACCAAATGTGGATGCTGCTCTGCCACTTGTTCAATGGCATCTCGAATATGAATACCCTCAATGGAACGTGCTGAACCTTTAATGTGAATCCCATCTTTATCTGCTGCAAAAACAATACTCGGACGATGAAACTGCTCTTTTAAACGCCCTGCGACAATTCCAATCACCCCTTGATGCCACTGTTCATCAAACATTACCAGCGCTGCAGGTAAATTGTCTTCATCTAAGTGTAAGGACTGCATTTCAGCAAGCGCTTCTTGCTTCATTTTTGATTCAACTTGACGACGCTCAAGGTTCAAATCATTCAGTTGTTGAGCGAAGGCATAAGCTGTTTGCATATCATTGGCAAGTAAACATTCAATACCAATATCCATGGTTTCCATACGCCCTGCGGCATTGATGCGTGGCCCTAAAACAAAACCTAAATCGGAGGCTTTTAAGCTCATCGGGTCACGACCTGCAATATCAAGCAGTGCGCTAATACCTGCACGACATTGATTTTGCTGAATGCGTTTTACGCCTGCATCAACCAAAATTCGGTTGTTATAATCAAGACTTGCCACATCGGCATAAGTTCCCAACGCCACTAAGTCCAAATACTGCGCCATTTTTGCACTCGCCTTGCCTGCTTTGGCACGCTGACTGCTCAAATTTGCCAACAGATAAAAGGCAACTCCAACACCTGCCAATGCCTTGCTTGGAAAATCACAACCGAGCTGATTTGGATTAACCACAGCTTCCGCATCAGGTGTTTCTTTAGTGGTTAAATGGTGATCGGTAATGATCACTTTCATGCCATGTAACTGCGCCTGTTTCACCCCTGTATGACTTGAAATACCATTATCCACCGTAATCAAAAGATCAGGTTGGAAACGCTCAAATGCCAAATCTGCAATTTTAGGCGTCAAGCCATAACCATATTTGAAACGATCAGGCACTAAATATTCAACATTTGCGCCCATTTCACGGAGTGCCAAAATCATCAATGCGGTACTCGTAGCACCATCGGCATCATAATCACCTACAATCACCATTTTAAATTTCTGATCTATCGCAGCATTCACAAGATCAATGGCTTGCTGTAAACCTTTCATGCTCGGTGCAAGCAAGTATTTGAGTTTTAAATCGAGTTCTTGTTCTGACTGTACACCACGACGTGCCAAAATTTCAGCCATAAAACCCGAAACATGAGACAATTGTTTCGGATCACTCAAATAAGGTCTTTGCTGAATTTGCATATGAGACACGACAACAGTGAAAAAAGAAGTTTCAAAAGTATATCGCCTTCTGAGGCACGACACCAATAGCGACTTTTCAGACAAAAATAAAGGCGATGGATTCAATTTAAACCCATCGCCTTATTCACTTTTTAATCAAATTTATGGCATCAAACGCTGTAACTGCCATTCATTTTCAGTTTTTTCATACACCAAACGATCATGTAAACGGTTCGGACGACCTTGCCAAAATTCATAATAATCAGGTTGTAGACGATAACCACCCCAAAATTCAGGTTTATCTAAAGTCGCTTGTTGCTCAACACGAGCATATAAAGCTTGAAAATTATGCTGTAGCAATTCACGACTTTCAATTACACCACTTTGCGGTGTACTGATGTGCGCGGCAATTTGGCTATCACGAGGACGTTTATGATAATAATCAGTCGATTCTTCAACCGAAATTTTTACCACTTTTCCTGCAAGACGAATTTGTCGCTCAAGTTCAGGCCAATAAAATAACAATTCAGCATAAGGATTAGCCGCTAAGTCCAATCCTTTTTGACTGTCATAATTGGTATAAAAGTCGTAACCTGCTTCTGTCGCACCACGTAGTAGCACAGTACGAACGTGTGGTCGTCCTTGTGCATTTGCGGTTGCAAGTGACATGGCATAAGGTTCGTGAAGTTTGGCTTCTAAAGCTGAATTGAACCAACCCAAAAATTGCTCATGCGGGTCAGCATTGACATGCTGTTCATGCAACTCACCTTTTTGGTAGCTTAAACGTAATTCACTTAAATCCTTAATCACATCACTCATGCTTTAACCTTCAACATCCAAAATTTTACATTCCAAAATTCAGCTACATTTCAACCAAAATTAAGCTGCATTTTGACGTACAGCATCAGCCAAATGATTTGCCAAATCAGTCACTTCTTGTAGATTATCACCTTCTACCATGACACGAATCATAGGTTCAGTACCTGATTTACGAATCAAAATACGACCACGACCTTTTAACTGTACTTCGGCTTTATCAAACTCGGCAACCAATGCAGGTACAGCAAATGGATCAAACATATTTTCTAAACGGACATTCACCAAGACATTTGGCAAAATTTTAAAATCGGCAACCAATTCATCAAGCGATTTGTTTTGTTCAACCAAAACTGTCAATACTTGTAGTGCTGCAATAATCGCATCACCTGTTGTGCTCTTATCCAAAGTCAAAATATGACCCGATGGCTCACCACCAATCACCCAGTTATTGGCTTCAAGATTTTGTAAAACATAACGATCGCCAACATTTGCACGAACAAATGGCACTTGAGCTTTTTCAAGCGCAAGTTCAAGTGCCATATTACTCATCACTGTACCGACAATACCTTCGGGTTTGTTGATGGCTTGGGTCGCTAAAATATAAAGAATATGGTCGCCATCGACCAACTTACCATGACGATCAACCAAAACCACACGATCTGCATCACCATCAAAGGCAATACCCAAATCGGCTTGATGCTCTACAACGGCTTTTTGCAAGCCTTCAGGATGTGTTGAACCGCAATTTTCATTGATGTTCAAACCATCAGGTGTGTTATTCATTGCAATAACTTTGGCACCTAACTCACGGAAGACCGCAGGACCAACGCTATACGCTGCACCATTGGCACAATCCACCACAATTTTTAAATGGCGAAGATTAAAGTGGTACGGGAATGTCGATTTACAAAATTCAATATAACGCCCATTGGCATCTTTAACACGCACACTTTTACCCAAGTTTGCGTTGTCATCAATCACAATGTCTTTTTCGAGTTCTTTATTGATCGCATCTTGAATCGAATCAGGTAGTTTTTTACCTTCATCCGAGAAAAATTTAATGCCATTATCAAAATATGGATTATGCGATGCAGAAATCACAATACCTAAGTTTGCATGTAAAGCACGAGTTAAATGTGCAATTGCAGGTGTTGGAAGTGGTCCCAACAAATGCACGTAGACACCTGCGGCATTCAAACCTGCCTGTAAAGCCGCTTCAAGAATATAACCTGATAAACGCGTATCTTTCCCTAATACAACAATCGGTTTTGACTTCGGACTTAACTGTTTTAAGACTTTACCCGCAGCGAAACCTAGTTTTAATGCAAACTCTGGAGTAATTGGTAATTGACCAAATTTACCTCGAATACCATCTGTTCCAAAATAACTCATTTGTGCCCCTACTTATTATGTGTTGTCTAATGCATTTTCAGTTGCCTCACTTTACACCAAAATAAAAAAGCCGTCATAACATGACGGCTTTTTTCAATCAAAACGATACGAAAGATTAACCGACACGATAGTTCGGTGCTTCTTTAGTAATCGTTACATCATGCACATGAGATTCTGACATCCCTGCCGATGTGATTTTGACAAATTTTGCATTTTGACGAAGGTCTTCAATGATCGCAGAACCTGTATAGCCCATAGATGAACGTAAACCACCCATCATTTGATGAACGATGTTACCCATTGGACCTTTATAAGGCACACGACCTTCAATACCTTCAGGAACCAATTTCTCAGCACCTGCTTTAGAGTCTTGGAAATAACGATCCGCAGAACCTGTTGCACCCGCCATTGCGCCCAATGAACCCATACCACGGTATGCTTTGTAGTAACGACCTTGGAAAAATTCAACTTCGCCAGGTGCTTCTTCAGTACCCGCCATAAGTGAACCGACCATGATTGTACTTGCACCTGCGCCAATCGCTTTTGCAATATCGCCAGAGAAACGAATACCACCATCTGCGATCAATGGAATTTGGTCTTTCAATGCATTTGCAACAGCGTCAATTGCAGAGATTTGTGGCATACCAATACCAGCAACAATACGCGTGGTACAAATTGAACCCGGGCCAATACCAACTTTAACCGCATCTGCACCGGCATCAAGTAATGCTAATGCAGCATCACCTGTTGCAATGTTTCCGCCAATCACTTGTACCTGTGGATAGTTGGCTTTAACCCAACGTACACGCTCAATCACACCCGCAGAGTGACCATGTGCTGTATCAACAACAATCGCATCGACACCCGCTTCAACCAAGGCTTCTACACGGCTTGGTGTTTCAGCACCCGTACCAACTGCTGCACCCACACGTAAACGACCTAAGTCATCTTTACAACTGTTTGGATAAAGTTCAGCTTTATTAAAGTCAGTAACTGTAATTAAGCCTTTTAATTCGTTGTTTTCACCCACCACCAATACTTTTTCAATACGGTGTTGTTGCAATAACGCTTGAATATGTTCTTTAGACGCATTTTCACGTACAGTCACCAAACGATCTTGACTTGTCATGATATTGCTTACTGGCTGTTCAAGATTCGTTTCAAAACGTGTATCACGTCCTGTCACAATACCGACTACTTTGCCATCTTTAACAACAGGTACACCGCTGATATTGTTCGATTGAGTAATCGAAATCAACTCACGTACTGTCGTTTCAGGCGTCACAGTAATTGGATCTTTCACCATACCTGCTTCGAATTTTTTCACACGGCGAACTTCTGCTGCTTGAGCAGAAATATCCATGTTTTTATGAAGAATACCAATACCGCCATTTTGCGCCATCGCAATTGCCATACGTGACTCTGTCACAGTATCCATTGCTGCTGATATTAAAGGAATATTCAGATTGATGTCGCGTGTAAACCGTGTCTTTAATGAGACATCTTTTGGGAGGACAGTAGAGTAGGCAGGGAGTAATAAGACATCATCAAAGGTTAGGGCTTCTTGAACGATGGTCAACATAACAGTCTCGCTGGTAATTTCCGTGAGCTATTATATACAAATTTCAGTTTAAATTTCATTTTTATTGCAATGATTTTTAAGTCATACAAATTCATAATGATTTGATCGCGACCGATCGTTCATCTCGAACGCTATTTACTTCGATGCATAACTACACACCATTTTATGTGTTTTTGGATCATAAATGGTTAATATTACATCAATAACACGGTATTCAACATCCCATGTTTGACCACGATCTTTAAACTCGATATGTTCAAAAGGCGATGTATCTGAGCAAGCAATATCCCCATTTCCCATCTCACTAAGTAACCAACGATGATGCTCTAAAACAAAATTATTGGTCATATAAACATAATGCAAAATGAAAAAAGCAAAGGGAACGAGCAACACTATTTTAAGAGACTTGGTCATAATCGTCATCATTACTTGGATCGATAGGCTCAACCTCAATAAGGAGAATCAGCCCATAACCTGCTCTAGCTTTATGACACTGCTCATCGCCTGATTGCACTTCTTTACATGATGAACTATGTTGCTCATACATGGTACAACTGACCTGCTGACCAATTTCACCTGACAACATAATACAACGTGAATTTTTTTGATTGGTTCCTTTCATACACGAATATACAGGCGTTAATACTTCAACAGCCTCTTCAGGCATACTTTCACCTTCCGCCCAATAAAATGAAACCCTAAAAAAGGCGCAACACGCCCCGCAAGTTAAGCACGCATCCTGTGCTGATATTTGTGACAACATTTTTTTAAAATTCTCGTAGTCAAAAAAACCTCTTTCATCAAATACAATGAAAGAGGTTTAAAGTAGATTTTGGCAAATCGAATCGTAAAAAAAAATCTAAATAAACTCAATATTTTTTATTGAACTTTAGCGCTTTTATTTTGGACAAGTGAAAACTGTTTGATCCATCAAATCGACACCACATTGTAAATTTTCAATCCAATCTAAAAATTCTGTAATTTGTGCCTTACCTACAAATGGTGTGCCATGCTGCGGTACGATCATTTCAATATCCATGCCACGCACCATATTGACCCAAAGGCGAATCACACGGTTGGTACACATATAACGCTGATGAAAACCTTTCATTTTAGGAATGTGCGTAACGAAATCCGTAATTGGAATCGAGGCATCATCAACCATTGAAGCGCCCATATCGCCTGAAAATAAAATTTTCGAAATCGGATCATAAAACTGAAAATTACCGACCGAATGTAAAAAATGCGCAGGCACAGCAATAATACGTGTTTTGCCTAAATAAATAGAATCACCTTGGTCAGGTAATTCAACCAGACGCTCCAACCAACCACCTTTCATTCGATCACTCATAAATGCCGAGTTCAGATGCGGTAAAAAACGTGCCCATAATTTTGATGCTACCACTTTAGCATCGGTATATACCAACCAACGTGGCATAGAAGTAATAATGTCAGGGTCTTGATGCGATGCAATGACATAATCTAAATTTGACAATCGAGTGTATTTATTAAGTTCCATCGTCAAAGGAACATAAGTCAAATCACCACCTGGATCGATCACTGCGGCACGTTCATTATTGACAATTAAAAATTGGTTTGCCTGCACACCTTCGCCTTTCACAAGGCTAGTAAAACTGATGCACTTATGCACCCCATTATCGAATAAAATCTGTGATGTGGTACGATCTAAAGCCATTCCTAACCCCCAAAACTCTTTTAAAATGAGTCTTTATTTATTCCATACAAAATATAAGGTTTTCTAGAAATTTACAATAAATACACACCCTAAGTTTCATTATAATTTGCGTGATTATTCTCAAAAAATAAAAAACCCAACACTTGGTTGGGTTTTTATCATGCAATCATATCTAACTGTTTAGAAAAAATAATGTTGTACCAATACGCTAATACCAATCACCAAGAAAATCACTGCACCTATTTTATGAATCAGTGAAATCGGTAAACGGCTTGCAAACTTATCACCAACAAAGACAGCGGGTACGTTTGCAATCAGCATCCCCAATGTTGTACCTATCGTAACGAGAATGATACTGTCATATTTAGCAGCCAAGGCAATGGTAGCTATTTGTGTTTTATCACCAATTTCGGCAAGGAAAAATAGAATGAATGTTGCACCAAAAACACCAAATTTTTGCCATTTATTGATGCTATCGGTTTCATCATCTAATTCATCAGGAATAAGCATCCAACCCGCCATGGCAATAAAGCCAACAGCAAGTACCCACACCAAAATATCAGGATTAAATAATTGTGTAATCCACTGACCAAGAACAGCAGAAAGACCATGATTAATTAAAGTTGCTATTAGAATGGCGGCAATAATCGGAACAGGTTTACGAAAACGTGCAGCAAGGAGTAAAGCGAGAAGCTGTGTTTTATCACCCATTTCAGCGAGGGCAACAATCACAGTTGAAGAGAGAAGTTCTTGCATAAGGATATCTCTGGCTAGCAATATTTACCGATGACTTACCCCTCCTGCTAGCCAAGTATCATGCGTGCCAATAAGCACTACATGAAATGCAGAGTGATAAATCAAAGGTCTTGCCAACAAAAGAAACTAAATATTTCAAGTCACAAATATTGAGTCAAATTGGTTCTTTGCTATGATGACCACGCTCTGTTGAGCAATTATGTTGACCATCACCTATTTACAGAACGTAAATAGCGGCTACTCCCCAATGAAGTAGCCATAGTTTACAATACTGTAGACACTTTGCACATAATTTTTAGATAAACAACAAAAAATATGATCTCTTCTCAGTTCACTCATTACCTAAAAAAATACACGCAACCTGAAACCATTTTTATTATTGGAGGCGGTCCTTCTTTAAAACAACACGATACGCAAGCTTTACAAAATCCTGAATACTTTGTCATCAGTTGCAATCAAGCTTTTCGCCTTTTCCCTTATGCCCGTATCGCACATCATAGTGATTACAATTGGTGGGTAAAATACAAGCTCCAACTTGAACAGCATTTTAAAGGCGATCTGATTACAGGCTGTGGATTAGGTAATACACTTGACTATCCTTCCAATGTAATCCGCTTATCTACAAGCAACCACAAAAACCATAATGAATTGTTTCAATTACCAACCTTGGTTACAGGAAACAATTGTGGCTTACAAGCCTTAGCGCTTGCGCATCTGTTTCAACCGCAAAATATCATCTTGATTGGTTTTGATTTTAAAGCAGATCACAATACAACGCATGGTTATGAAAAATCAGATCATGTATCAATTGAACACTATCAAAAATTTTGGAATATATTTTTAAAAGATTTTAAACGATTTGAACAACTCAAAAATACACAATGGAATACCATCTTTCCCAATATTGAGATGCCTAAAATTTGGAACATCAACCCAAATTCCGCCCTAGAACTTTATGATAAAAGTAAGTGCTTGGCTGACTTTATTTGATACAACAACATCAATCTATCACCATTAAAAAAACCTCGTCGAAACGAGGTTTTTACACAATATTCAAACTTTATTTATAGCAAGATATTACGAATATCTGCCAAAAGCTTACTGAGCTTATTGGTAAAACGCGCAGCATCTGCACCATTAATCACACGATGGTCATAAGACAATGATAACGGCAACATTAAGCGTGGATCAAAATCCTTACCATTCCACACAGGTTGCATGGTCGCAGGTGAAATACCTAAAATTGCAACTTGAGGCCAATTCACAAGCGGTGTAAACGCAGTACCACCAATTGAGCCAAGGCTTGTAATGGTAAAATTCGCACCTTGTAAATCTTTCGGTGACAATTTCTTATCACGGGCTTTTTGACTGAGCTGACCCAATTCAATCGCAATTTGCTTAATCGACTTTTGATCAGGATTACGTAATACAGGCACAGTCAAACCATCAGGCGTTGCCACTGCAATACCCATATGGATTTCGTTACGCAACAGTACGCCTTTTTGATCATCTGCCAAATGTCCTGCAAAATAAGGCTCTTCTTTCAACAAGAATGCTACCGCTTTAGCAATAAATGCCAAAATCGTCAGGCTCACACCTTGCTTTTTAAAGCCATCTTTTAGCTCGCCACGCCATGCTTCAAGTTCAGTAATATCGGCATGATCAAACTGAGTCACTTGTGGAATGAAGTTATTCAATGACAGCTGCGGTACAGAAACTTGCTGTAAACGTGTCATTGGCGCAACGTCACCGCCACCAAATGAGCTAAAGTTTGGTAATAATGGTAAACCTGATGTAACAGCAGGTGCAGTCGCTTGCGGAGCAACTTGTGGCGCAGTCAGTTTCGTTTTTACATAAGCAAAAACATCATCTTTCACGACACGATCATGTACACCTGATGCTTGTACTTGGGACAAAATTACACCCAATTCACGCGCAAGTTTACGTACCGCAGGACCTGCATAAACCTTCGCATTTTCAGCTTGTTGAGCTGAACTCAATTTATCGCCATTTGCTACAGGCGCAGTTTGTGGTTCCACTTTTACAGTTTTCGCTTGAGGTGCTACTGGTTTCGCTGATGCCGTTACAGATGGTGCTTGCGCAGTCTGTACTTGCGGTGCTTTCACGTCACTTGCTTGTGCTTCAATGGTCACCAAAGCCAAGCCTTGTTTTACCACTTGGTTTAACTCGACATGAATGGCTTTTACCACACCTGCAACGGTACTTGGGACTTCAACCGATGCTTTGTCAGATTCAGCAACGCATAAGCTTTGGTCTTTTTCGACTGTGTCGCCCACGCTGACTAAAATTTCTGAAATCGTTGCTTTATCAACACCCAAATCAGGTACAAATACTTCAACAGGCCCTGCTTGAGTTGTTGTCGTCACTGCTGCTATTTTTTCAGCAACAGGTTCGGCAGCTTTTGACTGAGTTACTGAACTTACAGATTTAGAAGCAACTGCTTCCGCCACTTCAGTTTTCACAGTAATCAGCACAACGCCTTCTTTGACTGAATCACCTTCTTTAACAATCACCGATTCAACGATGCCTGCAACGGTACTTGGTACTTCAACCGTTGCCTTGTCAGATTCAACGACAACAATACTGTCATCAACAGCAATGCTATCGCCAACTTGGACAAGAATTTCACCAACCAATGCTTTTTCAACACCAATATCAGGCACTTTTACTTCAACAGTTTGTGCTGTTGTTTGTACTGATGTTGGGGTCGCTTGGCTTGGTGTTGTATTGGCTTGGGCAACAGGTGCAGCTTGTACAGCTTCAACTTTTTGAGCTTCAGCTGGCGCTTCATTAGTTTGAACCGAATCTGCTGATTCAACTTCAATCAGGACAGCACCTTCTGAAACCGAATCACCTTCAGAAACCGAAATACTTTTCACCACACCTGCCGAAGTGCTAGGCACTTCGACAGAAGCTTTGTCCGATTCAAGCAATACAATGCTGTCATCGACAGCAATGGTATCACCAACTTTGACCATAATTTCTGCAACGGTGGCTTTATCGACACCAATGTCAGGAGTCTTAATTTGCATGATTATTTCTCCTCAGTTGGTTCAGCATAAGGCGCAACATCTTGAGTTGTTGGATATGCTTGTGGTAACCATGCCACTGGACGATCAACATCCAATTCAAATGATGAAATTGCATCTTTCACCAAACGTGCATCGACTTCACCTTCGTCTGCCAATTTTTTCAATGTTGCGACAACAATATGTGCTGCATCGACACCAAAGTAACTACGCAAATTGCCACGCGTATCTGAACGACCGTAACCATCTGTACCCAAAGCAACAAATGGACGACTGTCTGGTAGATATGCACGGATTTGTTCACTATACGCACGCATATGATCTGTCGCAGAAACCACGATGCCATCTGTACCACGTAATTGTTGAGATACCCAAGCTTCTTTACCATCTTCTAATGGATGTAAACGGTTGTACTCTTCAACTGCCATACCTTCACGAGCCAATTCATTGAAGCTTGTTACGCTCCAAACATTGGAATGAATTTGGTATTCATCACGTAAAATTTTCGCAGCTTTGATCACTTCTCGTAAAATTACGCCTGAACCCATCAACTGAACTGTCGCTTTATCATCTTTTTCAAGCTGATACATACCACGTTTAATGCCTTCTTCAACGCCTTGTGGCATTTCAGGATGCTCGTAGTTTTCATTCATGACGGTTAAGTAATAGAACACACGCTCTTGATTAACATACATGCGCTTTAAGCCATCATGCACAATCACCGCAAGCTCATAACCAAAACAAGGATCATAAGCCACACAGTTTGGAATGGTATTTGCTAAGATATGCGAATGACCATCTTGATGCTGTAAGCCTTCACCGTTGAGTGTAGTACGACCTGCTGTTGCACCTAACAAGAAACCTTGTGCTTGAGAATCACCTGCCGCCCAAGCCAAATCGCCAATACGTTGGAAACCAAACATTGAGTAGTACATGTACATTGGAATCATTGGCAGATTATTGGTTGAATAACTTGTTCCCAATGCTGTCCAAGCACTCATCGCACCTGCTTCGTTAATGCCTTCATTGAGCATGTGACCATCTTTAGCTTCACGATAATTCATCAGCTGTTCTTGGTCTTCAGGGGTGTATTTTTGACCATGTGCGGCATAAATACCCAACTGACGGAACATACCTTCTAAACCAAAAGTACGTGCTTCATCGGGAACAATCGGTACAACACGATCTTTAATCGCTTTGTCTTTTAACAATGATGCAATTAAACGCACCATCACCATTGTGGTTGATTGTTCTTTGTCGCCACTGCCTTTCAATACACCATCAAAAACTGAAAGTTCAGGAATTGCGAGTACTTCACTGTCTTTACGACGTGCAGGCAAATAACCACCTAAACTTTCACGGCGTGCTTTCAAATATTTCAATTCAGGAGAATTTTCACTTGGACGATACAGTGGCACTTCTTCCAATTGCTCATCGGTAAATGGCAAGTTGAAACGGTCACGGACATATCTTAAAGAGTCGATCTGCATTTTTTTGATTTGATGGGTTTTATTAACCGCTTCAATCTCATCAGACAAACCATAACCTTTCACAGTTTTCGCTAAGATTACTGTTGGCTGACCATTACTGGTCATTGCTGCGGCATACGCTGCATAGACTTTATACGGATCGTGACCACCACGGTTTAAGTTATCGATGTCTTCATCGCTTAAATCTTTAACCAGCTCTGCGGCTTCTGGGAATTTTCCAAAGAATTTTTCACGGGTATAAGCACCGCCTTTCACCTGATAACGCTGAAAATCACCATCAACGGCTTCTTCCATACGCGCTTTCAATGCACCTGAAGTGTCTTTATCCAGTAGCGGGTCCCAATGACGACCCCAAACCACTTTAATCACACGCCAACCTGCACCACGAAAATTCGACTCTAATTCTTGAATGATTTTACCATTACCACGCACAGGACCATCTAAGCGTTGTAAATTACAGTTGACGACCCAAATTAGGTTGTCTAACTTTTCACGACCTGCCAGTGAAATAGCACCCAAGCTTTCAGGCTCATCCATTTCACCATCACCAAGATATGCCCAAACTTTACGATTTTCTTCTTTAATCAAACCACGGTTCATCAAGTACTTTTGAATGTGTGCTTGATAAATCGACATGATTGGACCCAAACCCATCGATACCGTTGGGAACTGCCAATAATCAGGCATCAAATATGGATGTGGATAGCTCGACAACCCTGCACCACCGACTTCACGGCGGAAATTATTCAGCTGATCTTCAGTCAAACGACCTTCAAGATAAGAACGCGCATAAATACCCGGTGCACAGTGACCTTGATAATAAATCATGTCACCACCAAAGCTATCGCTATTGGCACGGAAGAAGTGGTTAAAACCCACATCATATAAGGTTGCAGATGATGCAAAACTTGCCAAGTGACCACCTAAGTCATCACCTGTTTTATTGGCACGAAGAACCATTGCCAAGGCATTCCAACGAATCAATGCACGAATACGACGTTCCATATCTTGATCGCCCGGCATTGCAGGAGATTCTTCAACAGAAATCGTATTGAGATAGGGAGTATTTAGTCGCTGAATAGGAACATGCTTCGAAATCGCTTGTTGATATAATTTTTCTAATAAAAAAGCGGCACGATCTGTACCCATTTGCTTCAAAACTGAATCAAAGGCTTCTTGCCATTCCTGAGTTTCCTGAGCGTCTGTATCACGATAATACGCCATCAATTCACCTATTCCTTTTTCTTAAATAACCATGTCCTATATGTATCATAATTCATGGCAATCAAGTTATCGCTATAGCTGAATGTGAACTTGCATTACTATTCAGGAACTAAATAGTGAGTGACTTTTATTTACGCAAAATAACAAAAAACCGCCATTTTTGGCGGTTTTCATACAATTTTAATGATACTTAACTGTTCACTATTAAAACAGTCATGGTCTTTTACAACGTCATTATGGCAACATGGCTAAATAGGTTGATGGGTTCTTACGCTGACCATCTTTCACAACTTCATAATGTAAATGTGGACCAGTACAACGACCTGTACAACCTACATTGGCAATTTGCTCACCAGCTTTCACTTGATCACCAACACGTGCAATTAGACGTGAAGCATGAGCATAGCGAGTGAGGAAACCATTACCATGATTAATTTCGATATATTGACCATAACCTGTACCCCAACCCGACTTGGTCACAATACCTGGACCTGTCGCATAAATAGGTGTACCACTTGGCGCAGACATATCTAAACCTGAATGATTTTCAGCACGACCACCCATGGTACGACCACCATAATCTGAGCTTACACGTTTTAAATCAGGTAAAGGATGTGTCACCAACCACGAATATGGCGATGAACCACCACTATAACGTGGTGTAGAAACAGATGCAGCCGAACCATATTTCTTAGCGATCGAATCGTTGTTCAATTCAGTAACTTTCTCAGATGTATTACGAATTTTAACTTCAAAATCAGTACTGGCTGGGATATCCATATCATCAGGGTGTGTAAATGAGCCTTGCGATAATGTTCTTGTCAATTCACCCAAACGATCTGGATTTGTACCACTTGTTGCATCTAACTGAACCATGTCAGCGAAAGCAACTGATGCTGCTGATGCTGCCAACGAAAATGCTAATAAAATACGTCGCGAATGCATAAAAAACCTCTTAAACTGTTCTTACTTAAGCTTCTTGTGTGATCTCTTCCTTGATATTCACTAGAATGCAATTTTAAGATAAAACACAATCATGTAGGAACGATGTATGTCTGAACCAAAAAATGTCTTCCAACAAACAAGACAGCACATAAAAACAGGAAACTTGTCGTTTCTTACAAAGCAAGTTACCGAATGGCAAAAACTTACTAAATTAATTCAACCGCTTTTGCCCCAACCGGAACAATGGCAAATTGTGTGTTATCAATACGGTATATTGACGCTAACCGGTGAAAATCAAGCCATGATTAGTCAGCTCGGTTATCTTCAAAAACAGTATATTTCTCATTTGGCACAAATTGATGGACTGCAAGAATTACAAAAGATTCAAGTTCGGTTAAGAGCAAAATTACAACCTGAACATAAACCCGTCAAAATTGACAAACAGATTTCTCCTGCGACACAGGAAATGTTACAAAATGCCGCTGGTTTTGTGTGCGACCCTAAGCTTAGCCAAGCTCTATTACGTTTGGCAAGCAATAAAAAGTAACAAAGCGACCCATTATTATTTTTCAATCCAACAAAAAAGAGAATTCCATCACACCTTTGAGTGATACACTATAACATTGACTTATAAAGACAATGACTTATGTCACACTGACAAATTGAATTGGGCAAGATTCCTCGTTATTAAATGTTACAATTTCATAGCTGTCTGGATCATTTTTAACATTGCGTAATAACTGGTTATTGAGTGCATGACCTGACTTATAACCATCAAAGCGAGCAATAATTTGATGCCCAAGCAAATATAAGTCGCCCACAGCATCTAAAATTTTATGCCGAACAAACTCATCAGCAAAGCGTAGCCCTTCTTCATTGACCACACCATTATCATCCAGTCCAACTGCATTGTCTAAACTTGCACCCAGCGCCAAGTTATTGGCTTTGAGATAGTCTAAATCTTTCATAAAACCGAAAGTTCTCGCACCACTGACTTCATAAACGAATGTTTCTGTTGAAAAATCAATGGTGGCAGATTGATATTCTTTAGCAAATGCAGGGTGATCAAAATCGATGGTAAAGTTAATTTGAAACCCTTCATGCGGGCTAAATATCGCTTTTTTATCATCAAGTAATGCTTTGACAGGCTTTAAAATACGAATAAATTTTTTCGGTGCATCCTGTTCAACAAGTTCACCTTGCATCAGCAAGTAAATGAACGGACCTGCACTGCCATCCATAATGGGGACTTCAGATGCAGAGACCTCTATAATGAGGTTATCAATCCCGAGTCCTGCAATGGCACTCATGACATGTTCAATCGTTCCAACTTTGGCATTTTCTTGAACCAAATTGGAACACATAAATGCTTCTTGGATGAGCATTGCATCCGCAGGAATATCTACAATCGGGTTCAGATCAATTCGACGAAAAACAATTCCCCCATCTACAACATGAGGTAAAAAGTTAATCATGACTTTTTGCCCACTGTGCAGTCCAATACCGCTCGCTTTAACGATACGTTTCAGGGTACGTTGTTTCAACATGCTTCAATTTTCTTCAATCTAAATCTATTATACGTTAGCACATTTAGCTATTGATAAAAAACAAAAAAGGTAATGAATTCTCATTACCTTTTTAGATAGATCATCACATCAATGCCGTAAAACTACTTACGTTGCTGATTTTTCAAATAATCTTGAATGCTCATTGGTGTTGAACGTGGTGAAGCGCTTGGTGTTGCAGTTGCTTCTTCTGTGTTCTGACGCTGCTTATTAATTGCAGGTACATCTTCTTCATCAACAGGTTGCTGTGCAGGTGATTGCTGTGAATAACTTTGCGATGTGCTTGAAGTCACAACTTTACGGCGTGTTTCAGGTGTGTCGTTGGCATTACGCGTTAGACCTGTTGCAATCACTGTCACACGAATTTCATCACGTGCATCAGGATCAAATACAGTACCAAAGAAAACTTCGCCTTCATCTAAATCGACAATTTGGTTAACAACATCAGTAATCACCTCAGTTTCACGCAAAGTAATATCTGCACCACCCGTAATATTAATCAAAACACCTTTGGCATTCATAATATTAACATTATCAAGTAAAGGACTACGAATCGCGAGGCGAGCAGCTTCTTCAGCACGATCACTACCACTACTCTTCCCTTCACCCATCATGGCATAACCACGTGTGCTCATTGCCGTTTTCAAATCGGCAAAGTCAAGGTTAATGTGACCTGGACGAACCACAAGATCGAAAATACTACGTACCGCATTTAACAGAACATCGTCTGCTTTACGATAAGCATCTTGCATTGAAATATCACCATAAACGCTGAGTAAGCGTTGATTTGGAATGATAATCAAAGAATCTACATACTGTTCTAGTTCATCAATACCTTTTTCAGCAGAACGCTGACGGCGACGACCTTCGAAGTTAAACGGTGTCGTGACAACACCAACAGTTAAAATACCCATTTCTTTGGCAATTTCAGCAACGACAGGTGCAGCACCTGTACCCGTACCACCACCCATACCTGCGGTTACAAACACCATATCAGCACCTTCTAGGTGTTGACGGATTTGTTCGCGGCTTTCTTCTGCAGCCATTTGCCCCACATCAGGATTGGCACCCGCACCAAGACCGCGTGTCCCTTGCTCACCCAACTGAATTTTAAAGGGTGCATTCATGCGATCAAGCGCTTGCTTGTCTGTATTTGCACAAACAAATTTTACACCTTTAATATCCGATTGCACCATGTGCTGAACAGCATTACCGCCACCGCCACCTACACCAAATACAGTAAAACGGGCTTGACCGTTCCCGTCGGTTTGTTCGTCGTCTAATAATTCAAATGAGGCCATGACCTTCAGGATTCCTAATAAATTCGGCAGCCACTTTGAAGCCTGTATACTGCCTTGATCTTCAATAATAAAAAATTGTTTTTAGAATGCTGTGCCTGCTTAAGCTTGTCAAGTACAGAGAAACATCCTTACAACTTCTTAAGAATATTCCCAAAAAAAACTAAAATAAACGTTTGAATTTGTCATTAAGCGACGACCACCCGTTTGCAACTCGCTCAAATAACGGACGTTTCCCAGAAGTACGAGGCTCTTCAACGACTTCCTGTAGATCACCCTGACTGAACATGAGCAAACCTGTTGCAGTCGTGTACATTGAACGGCGCAATCCCGACAAATGCTGGTCTTCAGCAAATACCTCTAAAGGAGAGTTACCTAAATGTGCCGAAACACCGAGTACACGGCGCGTTAATGTCACCATGCCCTCAATCTGACATGCATCACCTGTCAATACTACACCATGATACAAACTCTGTAATGCACCTTTATTTTCTAGTTCTGTACGGACTGTATGTAAAATATCTTCATAACGCGCAATAATAATATCCGATAGTTCAATACGACTGATCGATTGTGGTCCATCAATGGCATCAAATTGAATCATGTGATCAGGTTTAACTTGTTGTAAATCAACACAACCGTATAATAATTTAAGACGTTCTGCTTCTTCAGTTGTAGTTTGTAAAACGGTCGCAATATCACGCGTTACATTTTCACCGCCACGTTGCAAGGTATACGCAAGTGCCAATTGACCTTCAATATACACTGCAATATTGGTGGTTCCTGCACCAATGTCGAGTAAACAGACGCCATATTCTTTTTCATCTTTCAGCAAACTACTTTCAGCCGTTGCTAAGCAAGATATCACCATTTTTTCAACAAAAATGTTCGCCCCTTTAATCGCACGATCCAAATTTTGCATGGTGCTAATAGGCAACATCATCAATTGATAATGACCTATTAGGCTATGTGCAGACAGATTAATCGGGTTCTGTACCCATTCACTCTCACCATCAAGTTCAAAACCCATGGGTACGGCACTTGCAAGATAATGATCTGCTGTCATATGACTCGCTTTAGCAAGCTCAAGGGCACGAACCATTTCTGTCGTGGTAATGGTATGTTCAGGATTGGCAATCGGTGTGCGCCCAATCGCATAATGACTTTGCAATTCTGTGCTTGGAATTGAAATCCATGCAGAGTGAACACGGCATTCTGCCATATCTTCTGCTTCTTGCACTGCATTTTTAATGGCTGCTGTCACTTTATCGAGGCTGACAATTTTGCCTTTACTCATACCTTTATTACGTGCAGAAGCCATGCCAATCACCTGAATTTTATCAGGGGCATGTACCTTAGCTATCAATACTGAAACTTTATGTGTCCCAATGTCTATCGCCACAACCGAGGGAACAGCTTCACTCATCACTTATCCATTTATCTTGATTAATTAGGTTTGGCTTAACGCCTCTTATTAAAGCCAAGCATTATGGCTGTGTAACATTTTTATTCGCAACATTACTGTCACTATTGCTTACAACATTACTGACAACAAACTGACTATTTTTAATTTGTGGTGCAGTTAAATTTTTCCATTGTATCGAAAGACCATTACGATAACGCAAGTCAATTGCAGTGATATTTGGCCAAGCAGGTTTTAAATCATGTTGTGCCAAATAACTCAAACGCTGTAATTTACTCATCGTTTGATCTTGATCTACAATAATGCGCAACCCTGAATCAAACTGCATAAACCATGTCATACGCTCTGTTAGATACAATTCTTTCAAGCGAATGCCAGTGGGATGAAACAACTGATTGATTTCATTATAACGGCGCATCATTACTTTGGATTGATTCAAAGGCCCATGAAGCAATGGCAGTTGAGTATGATTCCGAATCACTGCTTCAGAATACACATCACCCGCATCACTCAATAAACGCCCTGTTCCCCAGCGAGCAATCGCATGCCGTGGCATAACACGTACACGAATACCATCTGGCCATGCACGAGAAACCACTACACGATCAACCCATGAAATTTCAAGCGCCCGATCTCGAATGACTTCAAGATCGGAGGTAAAGTAATTATCAGTCACAACAGGTGATAACTGTCGCATCATTTGAGTGTTTTCTTGTTCAGAATCTGTACCAAAAACTTGTAAATTTGCAACTCGAGCGTCAGTAATGACTTTATATAGCCCAAAAACTCCCGCAGCCAAAACAAAATAAGCGACCAGCATGAGCAGCCAACTCCCGATATTAAGCATTTTGTCTTTTCGGGTGATCGGTTTTTCATGTATAGATGTCGTTGCAACGCGTTTACGCCGCATAGATGCAGGAAGTTGAGCCATAAATTAGTATGCTTTTCCCGCCAAAGTTTGCTCAAGAATTGCAACACACAATTCATCAAAACTATAACCTACCGCATTGGCTGCTTTAGGCACCAATGAATGACTGGTCATGCCCGGCACAGTATTGACTTCAAGTAACCAAAACTTACCTTGCTCATCCTGCATTGCATCAATACGCCCCCAGCCACTTGCACCTACAGCTTGGAATGCACGTAAGCTGATTTCTTGTAATTGCTTTTCTTCAGCTTCAGTCAAACCACATGGAATACCATATTCGACATCGTTACGATTATATTTTGCTTCATAATCATAAAAAGCAACATCAGCAGGCGGTTGCAATCGAATCACTGGTAATGGCTGACCATTCAAAAATGAAATGGTAAATTCACGCCCTGTAATCCACTTTTCAGCCATCACAATAGCATCATGCTGTGTTGCTTTTTCAAGTGCAGCAGCAAGATCTTCAGCTTTCTCAACCTTGCTCATTCCCACACTTGAGCCTTCATGCACTGGCTTAATAATGAGTGGTAAGCCAAGACTTTCAATAACTTCTTTAAAATCTGCATCTTTACCAATAATGCGATAAGGTGCAGTCGGTAAATCAGAACCTTGCCAAATTTGCTTGGTTTTTACTTTGTCCATACCAATGGCAGAACCCTGAACACCTGTTCCTGTATATGGAATATTCATCCATTCCAAAGCGCCCTGAATCTGACCATCCTCACCACCACGACCATGCAACACAATAAATGCACGATCATAATCAACCAACTCAGTCACACTACGTTCCTGAGGATCAAAACCTTCCGCATTCACACCTGAACGTAACAATGCTTCAAGTACAGCTTTACCACTATCTAATGACACTTCACGCTCAGCTGATTTACCACCAAGCAATACTGCTACTTTTCCAAATTTAGAAGCATTTGACACGTTTATATCCTTAAACTTTATAAATAAGTCAATTTCAATTCAATCATGGGCTGTGGCGTATCAATTGATACATATCCACAACCCTTCATACAATTATTTTAAATACAGGCGGTTCTGTGCCAATTCTACAGAAATTGCTCCCACGTTACCCGCACCTTGTGTTAATAACAAGTCATTCTCTTGTAACACTTTTTGTATGGCGTTTTGCAAATTGCCTTCGACAGGATCAATCAAAATCGGTTCTACCTCTCCACGTAGACGAATACTACGTGCAAGTGAGCGACTATCTGCACCAACAATTGGTTTTTCACCGGCAGAATAAACTTCAAGCAATAACAATTGATCAACTTGTGACAATACATCAACGAAATCATCAAAACAGTCACGTGTCCGGCTAAAACGATGCGGTTGGAACATCATGACCAAACGGCGATCAGGATGACTTGCTCGTGCTGCTTTAATGGTCGCTTCAACTTCTTTTGGATGGTGACCATAATCATCAACCAGTTTCACTGTACCTTCACCAAGCTCAAATTCACCTTGGACTTGAAAACGACGACCGACACCGCTAAAGCTTTCCAATGCACGTGCAATCGCTGTATCCGAAACACCTTCATCTGTTGCAATACCAATGGCCGCAAGTGCATTTAAAATATTATGCAAACCCGGCATATTGATTGTCAAACGCAATGGTTCACGACTCTTACGTAATACGGTAAAGCTTGATTTCATCCCTGTTTGGTCAACATCCACCGCACGAATATCATTATCTTCGTTAAAACCGTAGGTTAATACAGGACGACCAATGCGTGGCATAATTTCACGAATATTAGCATCATCACCACAGACAACAGCTAAGCCATAAAATGGCATTTTTTGTAAAAACTTAACGAAAGTATCTTTCAATACATCAAAGCTACCGCCGTAGGTATCCATATGATCAGCATCAATATTGGTTACAATCGCTGCCATAGGCTCTAAGTGTAGGAATGATGCATCTGATTCATCTGCTTCCGCCACAATGAAACGACTTGCACCCAATGCAGCATTGACGCCTGTACGATTGAGCAAACCACCAATCACGTAGGTTGGGTCCATGTTTTCTTCTGCAAGCATACAGGTCACAAGGCTTGTCGTTGTGGTTTTACCATGCGTTCCTGCAACAGCAATACCATGACGATAACGCATAAGCTCACCAAGCATTTCGGCACGGCGTACAACAGGTGTACGTGCTTCAATTGCGGCTTTCACTTCTAAATTTTCAGGATCAATGGCAGTCGAAACCACCAATACATTTGCACCCAAAATATTGTCAGCATGATGACCGATATGGACTTTAATACCATTTTCTTCGAGCTGTGAGGTGGTTTTCGATGCTTTAATATCTGAGCCCGAAACTTTATAGCCTTGGTTTTTTAAAACTTCAGCAATACCACACATCCCTGCACCACCAACACCTACAAAATGAATGTGTTTGATACGACGCATTTCAGGAATTTTGATCAGATTTTTTGCTTTATCAGCCGGACTTTGTGGAGACATAATTTACTCTAAATTTACAAATCTTGAATTAAACCAACCACACGCTGTGTGGCATCGGGCTGAGCTTGTTGACGGGCTTTAATTGCCATTTCCATCAATAGTTGACGATTCATCAGCGGCGTCAGTAAATCTTTTAATGAATCTGGTGTCATATGACTTTGTGGGCAAATTTTCGCTGCACCTGTTTTTTCAAGGAAACGAGCATTTGCTGTTTGATGATCATCCACTGCACTTGGCAAAGGCACAAAAACTGCGGCTAAACCGGCTGTTGCGACTTCTGTAACTGTTAATGCACCTGCACGGCAAATAATTAAATCTGCATTGTCATAGGCTTGTGCCATATCTTCAATAAATGGCTCAACTTGTACCTGCATATTTTGTGGTGCATCGGCATACAAAGCTTGGGTTGCTTCTTGTTTATTTTGACCACATTGATGAAACACATTTAAAGGCACATTAAGCTGTTTTAATGCCAAAGGTACAGTTTCATTTAACGCCTGTGCCCCAAGCGAACCACCCACAATTAAGACCTGAATCGCTTCACCCGTACTCATCCGCTCTTTATAGCGAAATGACGGGTTATAAATTGCCGTAATTTCCGAACGCACAGGGTTCCCTGTAGTCACAATTTTAGTCGCTTCAGGAAATGTATTTGGAAATGCCTGACATACTGTTTTTGCAATACGAGATAATTGTGTATTGGTAAACCCAGCAACCGCATTTTGTTCATGAATAATGATAGGAATACCCAGTAAACGTGCTGCCAAGCCACCCGGCCCTGCAACATAACCACCAAAACCTGCAACAGCCTGAATATTCAACTGTTTCATATAACGCATCGCACTCAGCGTTGCTTTCATAATTTTAAACGGTGCGACAAGTTTACGGACAATACCATTACCACGCACACCCTGAATATCAATCTGATAAATAGGAATATCGTGTTGTTTTAAAAGTCGATTTTCCATCCCTGTAGGCGTTGCAAGCCAAGACACTTGGCAACCCTGTTGTTGCAATTCTTTTGCAACCGCTAGGGCTGGGAATACATGTCCACCTGTTCCTGCTGCCATCATCATGACATGTCGAGGTGTGCTTTGCTGAGGTTTGGTCACGGTCTAATTCTTCAATTCAAAAATAAAAAGTACGTACATTTTAGATATACAATTGTAATCACAAAGCACCACTGGGAAAAGTTTATTTACTTTTTTTCACTCAGTGCTTCATTGTTTTTTTCTACTGATTTACGAGTTTAAACCAATTTTATCATTCATCAGTAAAAAAAACTGAAGAATGCGAGTTTTATCATCGACTTCAACAAAAAATACAGAGAGCGTCCAATATGAGCGCTCTATGCTTGTTTAAATTTCGCTATCACTACAACAATTAAATCAACTTAATAACTTAGGTATTAATTCGGTGTTAAGCCGCTTTCCCTGCTTCAAGTACAACAAATAAATCATCGGCAATAGATGTTCCAAACTGATCATCAATTTCACGAATACAAGTTGGACTGGTCACGTTAATTTCAGTGACATAATCACCAATGACATCTAGACCGACAAAAACCAAGCCTTTTTCTTTTAAAAATGGCCCAACTTTTGCTGCAATGGCTTTATCATTTTCAGTCAGTGGACGAGCTTCTCCACGACCACCTGCCGCCAAGTTGCCTCGTGTTTCACCATTTTGTGGAATACGTGCTAAGCAATAAGGTACAGCTTCGCCATTTACCATCAAAATACGTTTATCACCATCGACAATTTCAGGAATATAACGCTGTGCCATAATCGGTTGTTGACCCATTTCAGTCAACATTTCAAGCGTTGAACCAATATTCGCACCATCGGCAGTTAAGCGAAAAATCCCCATTCCACCCATGCCATCAAGTGGTTTTACAATTACATCATGATGCTGAGTAATGAATTCTCGTAGTAAACTTTGCTGAGATGTAACCAAAGTCGGAACTTGTAAATCAGGAAACTGCGTTGCAAATAATTTTTCATTACAATCACGTAAGCTTTGCGGTTTATTAATAATCCACGAACCTTCTCGTTCTGCTTGCTCTAAAATATACGTGGTATAGACAAAATTCATATCAAATGGTGGGTCTTTACGCATAAGAACCACATCATAAGTTGCAAGAGATTCTTTCTTTTGTTCACCCAACTCATAGTAGTGATTGTAATCTTCAAACACTTTAAGTGGTGAAATCAAACCAAAGGCTTTGCCCTGATCAATATATAAATCCTGTTGTAATGCATAACCCAACTCATGCCCACGACGTGATGCTGCCCACAGCATTGCCATAGTTGAGTCTTTTTTTAAGTTTACATTTTCGATGGGATCCATCACCACAAGTACGCGCATACAATTGCTCTTATAAAATTTCGGCTTACTTGGAGTATAGCTGAGATCAATACTTTGGTTTTTAAAATTTAAGTAAAGTCTTGTCGTTTACTGCCGTATAACCACATACTAATTTTGTCTTATTTATCCAATAATGCCATTTAATTTACGGTATTTTTCGCTTGTTTTTTCTTAGGTTTAGTTTCAATTAATTGCTTAGAATCAAACTGCGGATCTGCAGGTAAATTTAATTGAATACGACAACCACATTCATGTGCAGATTTTTGAAATACTATAATTTCAGCCTGTAGAGAAATAGGACGACCAATAAAGAAATCTGTCTGTGCCAAATTTAAGCACAGCTTTTCTGCATACTTTGGATTAAGTTCACCCACTTTATGATCATGAATACGCACTTGTACCACATAAGTTTGATTTTGCCTTGCAGCTTCACGTTGAACGAGTACAGTTTTATAGACTGCTTGTTGATCAGGTTTCAACATCAATTCATTTTGCAGTTTTCGCTGAGCGAGATAGCCCAAAGGCACCACAACACTAAATGGCAATGATGGATCAAGTTGATACGGATACATTTGAAAATACATATCACGCTCAATCTGATAACGCCCCCATCTGCGTTGATCACTTTGGCGAATCACCATAAAAGCAACAACCACGCAGATGATTATTAAAAGCAACCACAGCATCTCAATCCGCTTCCCAATAAAATCAAACCTAAAATTTGTGCTAAAAATAAGGAGCACATTGCTCCTTAAATTATAGAATGACTGCTACAGCGTATTACATCATCAATATTTAGATGCCGTATTTCACACGATAGGCTTCCATTTTTGCCAAAGCAGCTTGATCACCTTTCGTATCCAAAAATGTCATCAAGTCACGCATCGTAATCAATGCATGTACAGGAATTTCCAACTCCTGCTGAACTTCCTGAATTGCAGACAGTGTACCTTGACCTTTCTCTTGACGGTCAAGTGCAACCAATACACCTGCAATGCTTGCACCTGCATTTTTCAAGACCGTCACCACTTCACGAATGGCTGTACCTGCGGTAATCACATCATCAATGATCCAAACTTTTTTGCCTTCCACAGAAGCACCCACCAAAACGCCACCTTCACCGTGGTCTTTGGCTTCTTTACGGTTAAAGCCCCAAGGCACACTTTGATTATGCACTTGCGATAATGCCACAGCCGTTGCAGCAACAAATGGAATACCTTTATATGCAGGTCCAAAAATCACTTCAACATTATTACATTGTGTGAGTTTATCCGCATAACCCTGAGCCAATAATGACAATGCTTCCCCATCATTCAATAAGCCTGCATTAAAAAAATAAGGACTCACACGACCCGATTTTAAAGTAAACTCACCAAATTTAAGCACACCACGTGATAATGCGAGTTCGATAAAAGCTTGTGGATCAAATTGAGCTTGCGAGGTCATGAGGTGCTCCAGAATTCATACAGAAAGGTTATGACTGCGCATGATACCAAAGAGTAGCTATCCAAGTGATCAAAAAATTTTAAGAGTTGTCTCAATTAATGTAAATGGTTTGCGTGCATCTGTGACCAAAGGCTTACTTGAATGGCTTGAACAATCCGATGCCGATGTAGTTTGTATGCAAGAAAGTCGCATTACCCATACCCAATGGACAGAAAAATTTAAACCTGAAGGTTGGTATACCCATCTTTTTCCTGCTGAAAAAGCGGGTTATGCAGGCACAGCCATCTATAGTCGCCTGCCCTTTCTATCGGTTACCGATGGCTTAGGTTTTGAACTTGCAGATAGCCAAGGGCGTTTTATTTCGGCTGAGTTTGACCTCGGACTTGAGCAACCTGTACATATTTGTTCATTGTATTTACCGTCAGGTTCTTCAGGCGATGAAGCACAAGCACGCAAAGACCATTTCCTTGAAGAATATAAAATCATTTTAAAAAAATGGCGTGATGAAAATAAATCAGTCATTGTTTGCGGTGACTACAACATCGTACATAAACGTATTGATATTAAAAACTGGTCAGGCAATCAAAAAGCATCGGGCTGTTTACCTCACGAACGCGCTTGGCTTGATCATATTTATGATGATTTAGGCTATGTCGATACTTTCCGTGAAGTCCGTAAAGAAGCTGAAGTGTACTCATGGTGGTCAAATCGTGGACAAGCACGTGCTAAAAATGTTGGATGGCGGATTGATTACCAAGCCTGTTCACCTGATTGGAAAGACCGCACAGTCAACGCTTGGGTCTATAAAGAACAATGGTTTAGTGATCATGCGCCCGTTATTATTGACTATAAAATTTAAGTTCTAAACTCATTATACAAAACATACTGAGTGAACAATTGTTAACTCAACATGCGTAAATATCTCACAATATTTGACGAAGTTGTGGATGTTTTTTCTACATAAAAAACGGCATTATGGCTTCACGGCAAAGGGACATGATCAGGATGATCGAATAAGGACAGGAAGCCGTAGGATGGATAGAAAATAGATACGTAAGTAAATATTTTCCAAGGATGAGACATTGGACGTTGTATCGAGACCCGCATGATCAGGATGATTAAATGCGGGTTTTCTCTTTTTTAGATGTGTTCTTTTTAAACCCTCAATCTACATTTTCATTATTCTTATATAAATCATCTCTGTACACGACAAAAATAGATAACTCATTGAAATAATGTCACAATAATTGT
>CAXYZD010000005.1:0-42027 GCA_964293455.1 uncultured Acinetobacter sp.
TTTGATTTTACTACTTCGCTATTTTTTTAAGCTAAAAGTGTCAACACACCCTAATTTTTTTTGATTTATTACTTCATTTAACATTGTTTTATTCACAACCACTCTTTCATTTCGCATGACTTGCCCATTATTCTAACTTGGCACGTATTTGTGCTTAGTTTAATTATTCTAATTCATTTCTACTGTTCTGTTGTGTAACCTTCTGATTCATATTTAATAATAGTCTTCATTTTTTATTCTTATTTTTCAATTTCAAAGCCATTTCGATAAAGCATAGGTCTTTGTGATGAAATACTGTAAAATAATGCGCTTTTCGATGTTCACGAAAATGTCGCATCGAAACACCCGATTATTTTAAAGTTTAATTTTTTTAAATTTAATTACAGTTATAGGATAAATGCCTCCATGACGGTTGAAACCTTCATCCCTACTGCCCAAGCTGCCTCAGAAAACACTGTTATCCAGCCACAGCACATCCCACTCGATGGCTCAGTCAAAAAACTGTATATCGAAACACAAGGGTGTCAGATGAATGAGTATGACAGTCATCGTATGGCAGATTTATTGGGTGATTCGCACGGTTATGTGCTGACCAAAGACCCGAAAGATGCCGATATTCTACTGATGAATACCTGCTCTATTCGTGAAAAAGCCCAAGAAAAAGTGTTTTCTGAATTGGGTCGCTGGCGCAAACTGAAAGAAAAAAATCCTGACTTGATCATTGGTGTTGGTGGTTGTGTTGCCTCACAAGAAGGCGATAACATTCAAAAACGTGCCAATTATGTCGACATGGTTTTTGGCCCACAAACCTTACACCGTTTACCACAAATGCTCGATCAACATTTTGATCAAGTTGAAAAACCAAAGAAAGAAAAAATTAAATTGGTCGATATTTCATTCCCAGATATTGAAAAATTTGACTTCTTGCCTGAACCGCGTGTTGAAGGCTACAAAGCCTTTGTTTCTATTATGGAAGGCTGTTCAAAGTACTGCTCTTTCTGCGTAGTCCCGTATACACGTGGTGAAGAAGTTTCTCGTCCGCTCGATGATGTATTGGCAGAAATTGCTGTTTTGGCTGAAAAAGGCGTGCGTGAAATTTCATTGCTCGGTCAGAATGTAAATGGCTACCGTGGTGAAACCTTTGAAGGTGAAATTTGTACCTTTGCAGACCTACTTCGCCTTGTTGCAGAAATTCCGGGTATTGGTCGCTTACGTTATACGACCTCTCACCCACTTGAATTTAACGATGATTTGATTCAATGCTACCGTGATTTACCACAAATGGTTTCACATCTTCATTTGCCTGTTCAAAGCGGTTCAAATGATGTGTTACAAGCGATGAAACGTAACCACACCATTGATGTTTATATCGAAAAAATTGCCAAGCTGCGTAAAGTTCGCCCTGATATGCATTTATCTTCAGATTTTATTATTGGCTTCCCCAATGAAACCGATGAAAATTTTGAAGAAACCTATCAATTTATTCAAGATATGGATTTTGACCATTCTTATAGTTTTATTTATTCAAAACGTCCGGGTACTCCTGCATCTGAGTTGCCAGACAGCATCCCTGAGGATGTGAAAAAAGAGCGTTTATCTAGAGTTCAAAAATGGATTAAACGCTCAAGTATCGATAAAACAGATGCCATGCTCGGTACGGTTCAACGTGTCCTTATTGAAAAAGTGTCTGATAAAGATCCAAATTTATTAAGTGGTACAGCAGACAATACGCGTTATGTGACCTTTATTGGTGATGCATCTTGGATTGGTCGTTTTGCAGAAATTGAGATTACCGAAATTAAAACTTTAAATTTAGTTTACGGTGAACTATTGAATCTTGAGCCTGACGTGACGTAATGTAAGAGTATAAACTTTTTTATAAAAAGGATATCTCTTGACGACAGCGATTCGACGTACGGTAGCTTTTCCGGGTATTTCAGTTGACCGTTTACAAAGCATGCTTGGTGCTTATAACGGTCATTTGAAACAAATCGAACAACGTTTACAGGTCAATATTTCCAACCGTGGTGACAGCTTCTTTATTGATGGTAATTTAGAAAATGTCGAACGTGCTGAAAGCTTATTGCAAAGCCTCTATGCAGAAGCTGAGCTTTCACAACCGATCAGTGCTGATACCATTCATTTAATGATTCAAGGCAATCAAACTGAACATGAATTGCAAGATGATTTTGCCGATGATGATACACATTCAGGCTTAAATGACGTTTGGTTGCAAACGCGCAAAGGTCGAATTAATCCACGTGGTGCCAACCAAAAGCGCTACGTGCAACGTATTTTAAACAGTGATATTTCTTTTGGTGTTGGCCCTGCGGGAACGGGTAAAACCTATCTTGCAGTTGCAGCAGCGGTCGATATGTTAGAGCGCAATGAAATTCAACGCATTCTTCTTGTCCGTCCTGCAGTTGAAGCTGGTGAAAAACTTGGTTTCTTACCTGGTGATTTGAGCCAAAAGATTGATCCCTATTTACGACCACTTTACGATGCTTTGTATGAAATGCTCGGTTTTGAGAAAGTGGCAAAACTGATTGAACGCCAAGTGATTGAAGTTGCACCGCTCGCCTATATGCGTGGTCGTACCCTCAATCATGCTTTTGTGATTTTAGATGAAGCGCAAAACACTACACCTGAACAAATGAAGATGTTTCTAACGCGTTTAGGCTTTGGTTCTCGTGCGGTCATTACCGGTGATGTGACACAAGTCGATTTACCTCGTGGACAGCAATCAGGCTTAGCACATGCGCTACGTGTGATTGAAAAAATTAAAGAAATTCATGTTACTCACTTCCATTCTCGTGATGTTGTACGTCATCAATTGGTACAAAAAATTGTTGAAGCATATGAAGGATGGGACAGTGAACAATATCGTTTAAGTGCAGAAGCACGTGCTGAACGTCAAGCACGTCAAGACGCCTTAATCTCCGACAATGATGCTAAAGCAGATCAGCAGCATCAAGATCAAACTTAAGGATGTATTTTGAAACTTAGTCTATCGCTACAACAAGATTTCCAAGCCGCTGAATTGGTTCTAAAACGTGGCTATACAAAGAAAGTTGTAGAAACGACATTACGTTTTATTGGTACACAAAGCGACTGTGAAATGGGCATTGCCTGTGTCGATAATACGGAAAGCCATAAACTGAATTTGGAATATCGTCAAAAAGACAAACCCACCAATGTATTGTCTTTTCCAAGCGATCTACCCGATGAAATGGCGCAAATTTTAGAGACATTCCCCATTGGTGATTTGGTGATTTGTATTCCTGTGGTTTTACAAGAAGCCATTGAACAGCAAAAACCACCCATTGAACATTTCACACATATGCTCGTACATGGCACATTGCATTTGATGGGCTATGACCATGAAACCTCAGAAGAAGATGCTGAAGAAATGGAAGCATTGGAAATTGAGATTTTGAAAAAGCTTGGCTTTGAAAATCCGTATACCGTGAAAGAAGATTGATTTTCAATGTGAAATTTATTCATCGCCTTCCCTACACCGAAGTGCATAGGGAAGGCAATTTAGTTTTAACTTCTATTCTGTCACCATTTACATCAACGCTGAATCATCTAGATACAACATTTATGTCAACTTAGTAATGCGGTGGACGATCTGAATTTGGATCAAATGTCGCAATACCTTCTGACAAATCAGATGATTCAATACGTTGATAAATTAATTGCATTTGTTTCTTTAAATCAGCGATTTCCGTATTTTGTTTTGCAACTTGATCATTCAGTTGGTCAACTAAATCGTCCAAAAATGCAATTCGGACTTGCAAATCTTCTATGGGTGCGGAAAATGACGCCTGATGATCAAAACTTTTATCTTTAGTCACTTTTAGTCCTCATTGGGGAATTTTTCAGGAAACAGTATGGCCTATATTACGTTAAGGGATGTCCAACTTGCATTTGGTGGACCTGCCCTGCTCGACGGCGCGAGCTTCAACTTAGAACGCGGCGAACGAGTGTGTTTGATTGGTCGTAACGGTGAAGGTAAGTCTACTTTACTCAAACTCATTGAGGGAAGTTTATTGCCCGATCGTGGTGAAGTTGCACTACAAAATGGCATCACCATTTCCATGCTTGCTCAAGATGTTCCAATGGACTCGGGCAAGGTGGCTGACATTGTTGCCGATGGTGCAGGCGAAGCTGCAACCGTACTTAGAGCATACCATGAAGCGAGTGATGCTTGCGTACTTGGCGATATGGATGCTTGTGACCGTATGGGCGAGCTTCAACATAAACTCGACCAACTTGATGGTTGGGCGCTTGAAACCAAAGTCAATTCGATTTTAAGTAAAATGGGCTTAGACCCTGATGCAGATCTTGCCGATTTATCGGGTGGTCGTAAACGTCGTGTACTTTTGGCACGTGCGCTTTTGACACAACCTGACGTATTACTTCTTGACGAACCGACGAACCATTTGGACGTTGAAAGTATCGAATGGTTAGAAAAATTCTTACTCGATCAAAACAATTTAACTTTGCTTTTCATCTCGCATGACCGTTCATTTGTTGACAGCATTGCAACCCGTATTGTCGAGCTAGATCGTGGTACTTTGCGTAGTTACGAAGGTAACTATTCACGTTACTTAGAACTGAAAGCGATGCAAATGGAAGCTGAAGAAAAGCAAAATGCTGTATTCGATAAAAAGCTTGCAGAAGAAGAAGTCTGGATTCGCCAAGGCATTAAAGCACGTCGTACCCGTAACGAAGGTCGTGTACGTGATTTAAAAGCATTACGTGAAGAATCTAAAGCACGCCGTTCACAGCAAGGTAAAGTGAACATGGCAACACAAGATGCCAATCGTTCAGGTAAATTAGTCTTCGATATCGAAAATCTCAGCGTCGCTTTTGGCAACAATGAACCGATCATTAAAGATTTCTCTGCATTGGTGTTACGTGGTGACCGTATTGGCTTGGTCGGTGACAATGGTGTCGGCAAAACAACCTTAATCAAAGCGATTTTGGGTGAGCTTGAACACACAGGTAGCGTCAAAACAGGTACGCAACTTGAAGTGGCGTATTTTGACCAATTGCGTAACGCACTTGATCTTGAAAAAACAGTGAAAGATAACGTCTCTGAAGGTTCAGATTTTGTTGATGTAAATGGTGGTCGTCGCCATATCTACAGCTATTTGCAAGATTTCTTGTTCTCACCTGAACGTGCACGTACACCTGTAAAAGCATTGTCTGGTGGTGAACGCAACCGTATTTTACTTGCGAAACTCTTGCTTAAACCATCGAACTTAATCGTGATGGATGAGCCAACCAATGACCTTGATATGGTGACTTTAGAGTTACTTGAAGAAATGTTGGGCGGTTATAAAGGCACGTTGCTTCTCATCTCGCATGACCGTGCATTTATGGACAATGTCGTGACGTCGACTTGGGTCTTTGATGGTAAAGGCAATATTGATGAATACATTGGTGGTTATCAAGATTACCTAGAGCAACGTCCTGACCAAACAGCTGTAGATCAAAAATCTGCGGCAAAAAAAGCCATTGCCAAAGGTTCAGTTGAAGCACCTAAAAAAGTTAAGTTGAGCTATAAAGATCAACGTGCTTTAGAGCAACTCCCTGCTGAAATGGAAGCGCTTGAAAAAGAGCAAGCTGAAATTAATGCTCAACTTGCTGATGGAAATTTGTTTGTATCTGACAATGATAAAGCAATGAAACTCTCTGCTCGTTTGGCTGAAATTGATGAGCAATTGCTTGAAAAAATGGAACGCTGGGAAGAATTGGAAGAAATGACCAAAGGTTAATTTTTTCAATTTAAGTCCTAAATAAAAAACTCCGCTTCGTGCGGAGTTTTTTATTTATCATTACTTTTTCTGTTTCATTTGTTCGATTGGAAATATCAACCACAACGACATTTTCCGAAGTACACGGTCAAAAATTGACTGTTGTAACAACCAATAGGTCAATATAGACAATAGAAAGCAAATACCGATTTCAGCATAAATACTCAAATTTAGTTTCAAGTAATGTGCAATCAACATCACCACAAAACCATGTAGTAAGTACACTGGCAAAGTATGCTGACCAAGGGTAATAAAACGACCTTTGATTAAGCCCACTAAAGAAAAAAGTGCCAAATTCCCCACAAAAGAAATGCTCAAAAATAATAATCTTAATCCTATACCAGTCCACGCACTCACATGAAGTTGCGCATAACTCAAACTACCGTACAACCAAAATGGGTTAAGCTGACTCAAATAGACCACTACAAAAATATCAAATAGCGTAAATGCAGCTATGAAACGAAGCTGTTTCAACTGCTGAAGATACTGAAAAATGACCTTCCCATAAAGTGTGCCAAAAATAAAAAATGGGAAAAAAGTAAATATACGCCCAATTGAATATTGATAATTATTCCAAGGACTCAGACCAATCAGTAAAGACAATAAAATGGCGATGGGAAATGCAAAATGTTTAATTTTAAGTAAAATATGAGTGAGCAATGTCCAAACCATCATGCCCATCAAATACCATAAAATCCAATACGGACGTTCAATAATATTCCAACTGATTCGAAAAGTTCCAGACCAAAGCGCATCAAATACAGGAAATAAAATCTGAAAAGGAATATAGAGCGAAATAAAAAATAAAATATTTTTCAGCCACTTATTGTCTTTATACAGCATGCCAGAAATCAAAATGAATGCTGGCATATGAATAAAATAGATCGTACCGAGCAATGCATGATTAACCTGATCTTGCCATCCAATCATACGTTCTAAAAAATGCCCAAAGACCACCAAAAAGATCAGAACGGCTTTATTTGTATCTAAATAGTGATCTCTCATACTTTAGCTTCTGTTTAATCTACAAATATTTTATTGTGCGTTGAGCTATTATAAGCTGAATAAACCCCTATCCCACAGCTAAAACCAACTGAAAAATATCACTTAAAAACACAATACAATATGCAGTATTTTCTTCTTTAAACGGCTTCATGCTACACTCCTTTTTAGTTTTCATTTCCCCTAATTTTACACAATTGCTATGAGTAAAAAGCATCAATACGAGTCTGGTCAATTTTATTGGGCGTTCCTACACCCTCGTTATTGGGGCATTTGGGTGGCAATTTTATGTTTGATGATGCTCGCAATTTTGCCTTGGGCAATTCAGTATCGTTTGGCAACATTATTAGGAAATATTGCTTTTGACCGATTGAAATCTCGCCGTCAAACCACTGTACGAAATCTGGAAGTGTGTTTTCCTGAATGGTCAGCTGAAGACGTTCAAAAAAATGCACGTCAAGTTTTTGTTGATATGATGATTGGCGTTTTTGAAACATTAAATGCTTGGTACTCACCAAAATGGTTTCAAAATCGAGTGACTGTTGAAGGTTTAGAGCATCTGCAAAAAGCTCAGGCGGAAGGTAAAGGTGTACTATTTTTAGGGACACATAGCACTTTGCTCGATGCAGGTGGTTATCTATGTACACAATATTTTGAGCTCGATGTAGTATATCGCCCACAAAACAACCCATTGTTAGATATGCTGATTTATCGTTGTCGTAGCACCATCTATAAAGATCAGATTGACCATGACAATATGCGTGGCTTAATTCGTAATCTAAAAAATGGCGATGCGATTTGGTATAGCCCCGATCAAGACTTCGGTTTAAAACAAGGCATTATGGCACCTTTTTTTGGTGTTGAAGCGGCAACAGTCACGGCGCATCGTCGTTTGCTCAAAATATCTCAAGCCGTGCCTATTCCGCTGTATTTTTATCGTCATGGCGATATTCGGAATCCACAATACAAAGTTTTACTTGAACCACCCGTTGAGCATTTACCGAGCCCTGATGAATTAGATGATGCAACTCGTGTCAATAAAATTATTGAAAACCAATTGAGAATCGCACCAACCCAATATATGTGGTTTCATCGCCGTTTTAAAACACGTCCTAAAGGCTACGATAAAATTTATTAATCCATTAATGGATTCTTCTTCCCACTTAGACCACAAAAGCATACTCAAAACACAGTATGCTTTTTTTATTGCATCATTCAAATACTGCTAAAAGTGAATAAAAATACACTCTCCGACGACTTTGTTGCACAAACCTCGCATAGAAGGCTTATTCAACAACATAATTTTAAAATGAATAAGCCTGCACCTAAATGCTGAAACCCTTCAAATACGTGCTGTGCAACTCACCACAAATAATGTCAGTGATTCACAAGTATTAGAAGGTTTACTTGCTCAAATTCCCTTGGATGAACGAATCGATTCTGTCTATACAGATGGTACTTATGACACAAAGCAGTGCTTCTCAGGAAGAGCCCTTTGGAAAAAGGGGTCTGGTTATCATCGTCGAAGTTTAGTGGAAACCAAAATGCATTGCATCAAATTATTAGACGATAAATTAACAGCAAAAAGTTTTTCTAGTCAGGTGAATGAGATTCATGCACGTGTAGCAGTACTCAACAGATTCACAGAATTAGGTCGCCCTCACACCCAAGTTTCCACTGAACTTTGGCTTACTTAGCGTAGCTCTGCCTTTCAAACCTTTGTGCAACAAAGCCATTTTAAACATAAAATCTCACCAATAGATAAAGCAAAACCCGATTTCTGCATCCTGCAAATCTCGGGTTCTATGAGGTGTTGTGCTTTCAAATCTTATTGTTCTTTTACGATATCCATACCGTCATCAATATCCATGATGTCTACATTCAGCGTCATCTTCCGTATGGGACTTTCCATTCCCGTTTCCTTTGCCGATGAATATAGATTAAGTTGATTTATATATTTATGCTATTCGCTGTGGGCTGAAATCGATGTAAGCATATGCGTACAGAATTCAAGCTTTTTATGCTACTCCTGTCTAACAACTTACAAACTCACTGATTATTTATAATCTTGTACAATTTCATCAGTGACTATCTTTTCTTCTTTCTCAGCCTTTTCAATACCTTCTTGAATTGCTTGTTGTGCTTCTTGTTCATCAGCATCGGTTTGTTCTAATTCTTCCTGAATTTGCTCAAATATTTTTCCTGTTTGCAAAATAACATGCACAGGAAAATGATCTGAACCAATATAAGGTAATCTCTCCATCTTCACTAAGGCAAAGTCATTACTGTGAAAAACATGATCGAGTGACCATCTTAAGAACCAATAATTTGCATGAAAAGTATTAACATATTTACGCCCTACACGTGGGTCGAGCAATCCACTAATACGCTGAAAAAGTCGTGTGGTACGTGACCAAGCCACATCGTTTAAATCCCCCATCACAATACAACTTTCATCAAGATCTTTAATTTGATCCCCCACAATCAATAACTCCGCATCACGTAAAGTCGAATCTTTGGCTTCTGTCGGGCTCGGTGGTTTCGGGTGTAAACAATACAAACTAACAGGTTGCCCTGAAGGTAAAATCACTGTGCAATGAATCGATGGAATTTCATTGCTGAGAATAAATTTTACATCGATATCTTTTAGTTTTAACTTGCTATACAAATGCATGCCATACAAATTATCTAAAGGCACAGGTACACGGTAAGGATAATCCGCTTCAATGACCGATAATACCTTTTGCCAAGCCTGATCAGTTTCTAGGGTTAAAACCAAGTCAGGTTTGTGCTTTGCAATCTGTTCAACCAATAAATGATATTGTGTATTGGGCGTTAAAACATTCGATACAATTATTGAAATTTGCCGACTTTCATCCAACTGTTCAGGGCGTACCTGTGCAACTTGTTTTTTCCAAATAAACGTATAAGGCAATACCATTTTCAATTGGTAGGCAAGCGCAGCAATTAATCCCGTCAAAATAATTTCGCGAGGTAAACTCCACGGCGTTTGCCAAAAAATCAGCAATATGAAAGCGACAAATCCCAGCGCTAAAATCTGCAATCTGGGGAAATCTGCGCCTCGAAACCACCATTCATCTCTAGGAATCAGTGACCAAAAACTCAGCCAAATGACAATACCTGCGAGAATTTCAATTCCGATCATTTATTGTCATCCTCATATTCTCATTTTTTGATTGATTCATAAATTTATATCAATTTTCCATGTAACATAAACAAGATATATTGCACAATATAGTTGATGTTTTCATTGTGTTGCGCTTGCAGTTGAGCGCACTTTTGATACACTCGAACCCCCTTTAAATTTTTATTAACGCACCGAGGCACAATGACATGAAAGTAGGTCTGGTCGGTTGGCGCGGGATGGTTGGTTCTGTCCTGATGCAACGTATGGTTGAAGAAAATGATTTTGCTCACTTCGAGCCATTTTATTTTTCTACCAGTAATGCAGGTGGTGAAGCCCCTGCGTTTGGTGGTAAATCTGCTCCAGCACTTATGGAAGCGACAGACATTACTAGTCTGAAGCAAATGGATGTCATTATTACCTGTCAAGGTGGCGACTATACTTCTGAAGTTTTTCCAAAGCTGAAAGCTGAAGGCTGGAACGGCTATTGGATTGATGCGGCATCAACATTGCGTATGGATGATGAAGCAATCATCGTACTGGATCCTGTAAACATGAACGTCATTAAAGATGGTTTAGTGAATGGCACTAAAACATTTGTTGGCGGTAACTGTACAGTTTCACTCATGTTGATGGGTCTAGGCGGTCTATTCCAAAATAATTTGGTGGAATGGGCAACTTCGATGACGTATCAAGCTGCATCAGGTGCAGGCGCACAGAATATGCGTGAATTGATCAATGGTATGGGCTATTTATATAACAATACCAAAGATCTTTTAGATGATCCTAAATCACCAATTTTAGATATCGATTCTAAAATTGCACAGTTACAACGTGGCGAAGGTTTCCCTTCTGCTAACTTTGGCGTGCCATTGGCAGGTTCACTCATTCCGTATATCGACAAACAGCTGGACAGTGGTCAGTCGAAAGAAGAATGGAAAGGTCAAGTTGAAACCAACAAGATCTTAGCAACATCACAAATCATCCCAATTGATGGTCACTGTGTCCGTATTGGTGCAATGCGTTGTCATTCTCAAGCTTTAACGTTAAAGCTGAAAAAAGATGTACCATTGAACGAAATCGAAGATATGTTACGCAACGCCAATCCATGGGCAAAAGTTGTACCCAATACACGTGAAGCGTCTATGACAGACTTAACACCTGTTGCAGTAACGGGTACTTTATCTGTTCCAGTCGGTCGTTTACGTAAATTGAACATGGGTAAAGAATACCTCGGTGCATTTACGGTCGGTGATCAACTTCTTTGGGGTGCAGCTGAACCACTTCGTCGTATGCTTCGTATCTTAATTGATTATAAAAATGCTTAAATCCTTTTATATCTGATACGAAACGAAAAGCCGATCACATTAGATCGGCTTTTTTTATGTAACTGGATGGTAAGTATTTTACATTTCCATAACAGCTAGGTATTGTATACCTTTCCCGATCCGAACTTCATCTGAGCAATGGATAGAGATGACTGTATATAACAAATTAAAAATCGCCATTTTAGCCATTATTTCATCGCAAACTTTTGCGATTACCATTGATCCCATTCAGGTTCAATCGGGTTCTGGGGATTTACTGTATGCGGAAATGAAATTCCGTCATTCTGATCCTAACGCACGTATTGAGGTTGGGCTTGCCGAAGCCGATGATCTCATGTCAATGGGCGTTTCACATCAACCACCCGGACATTTGAACTTTTTTACACGGCGCTCTGGAGATGGTAGTGGTGTCATTGTTATCACATCTTCACGTCCTGTAGTCGATTCTGAACTGAATATTTTACTTAAAGTTAAAGAAGGTTCAGCTACCCACATTCAACAAGTTAAAACAGTATTAAAACGTAATCGTCCTGTTGTAGAACCCATTTCCTCAGGTACTGAAAAAGCACTGATTCCTCAGGTGATTGTCAGTGAAAAAGATATTCAGTTAAATTTACCAAACAGTGCACAATATCAGGTGATCAACACTACACCTGTACCTGTTTCAACACCACAAAAAAGTAACACTTCTGTTCAATTAAATGCACCTGTTGCCATCAGCATTACACCTTCAAACATCACACCATTGGTCACTCAAAAATCTACACCTCCTCCAATGCATTCAGTGACGGCAACAAGTTCTGAAAAATCAAATGCAACAGGGTTTAGTCCTCAAGTGGCTCCAATAACAATCCCGACACCACAACCTACAGTTCAGCCTGAAACAAAAGTTGCTGTTGAGCAAGTTGCACCGATTCCTGAGCAAAAACAAGAGACTCAAAAGCAAAACCCTCAAGTGGAAGAAAAAGCAACAACGACCAATAAGCAATCAAACAACCAAACTGCTTCAAATAAGACAACGAAAGCCAATACCGCAGACAAGCATGTTGTCCAAGCCAATGAATCATTATGGAAAATTGCATCTCGTATTGCAGTACAAAATAATCAAAGCGTACCTGATGTTATGCGTCAGATTAAAGCCAATAATGAACATGCTTTTATTCAAGGTGATATCAATCGTATTCGTCGTGGTGTTGCATTAAACCTATCACCTAGCGCCCAAACAGCTGCAAAAAATACGAAAAAGCAAAAAGTAATTGTCCCACCGACAAATCAAAAACAGTCAGGTAAAGCCAAATACCGTTTAGGTCAAGATGAAATGAGCCTTGTTGCAGACAATAGCTTAGATGCAGCACATGGAAAATCGAAAAAAGATCATCTTCAAAATCAAACAAATGCGGAATTGTCTACAAAAGTTATGACATCCCGAGAAAAAACAGTTAAATTACAAAAGAATGTATCTGAGTTAGCATTGGCTTTACAGCAAAAAGATCAAAGAATTCAATTGCTGAATGCAAAACTTGCGCAATTACAGCAACAATTACAGCAACAGAATCGTAGTAAAAAATCTGCACCGTAATGTATTAATATTTTAAATAGACTTTCACATCCACTCTTTGGCTTTTTTGAACAAAAAAAGCAATAAAATGATGCAATGTGATGATGTAAGTTTCATGAATAAGGTTCATTGATCTCAATGAAGGGGTTAAAATATGTTGTATGTGATTCCTTTTGTAGTACTTCTTTTAGTACTCATCGTGCTGAAAAAGCGCGAATCGGCAAATAAGGAACAAGCTGAAAAATCCAATAAAGCAAATAGCAGAAAATCTACTAAGAAAAATACCACACGCTCGTCACAAGCACGACAGCCCCAATCAAAAATTGTCGAAGATGATGTTGTTATTCAAAAACAAACAACACCATTAAAAGCCGACTTCAAAAAAAATATTGAACGCTTAATTCAAGAAAAAAATTATTTTTCTGCTGAAGCGAAAATCAATCAGGCATTAAACCAAGATAACTCACAACATGAGTTATATTTGTATCTCCTCGATGTTCATCAAGCGCATAAAGATGACTTAGCGATTGACCAGCTATTAAACCACATTCGCTCATTAGGCTTAGACGATATTTCAGCACAAGCTGACACTAAGCAAAAAGCCTATGAAGAACAGGTTAAGGAATCTTCCGCCGATGGGATTGATTTCACTCTACCAACAGCAAATCAACCTCAAACACCTACTCAGCAAAAACCTTCTACTGCTGCTTTTGATGCATTGGTCAGCCCAAATACAACAACTGCATCACCAAGCAATAGTTTTGATCTATTACAATCAGAGCTAAGCACTGAAAAATCAGCACCGGTAGAGCAAACCTCTATTCCAACGCTTGATTTTTCACAAGAGTTAAAAGAGCCTCAAGTACAAGAAACTCAAACTGAAATTAAACCTCTAGATTTTAATTTCAGTTTAAATTCAGATACACCAAGTGTTACAGAAACACCTGCTGAACCTGTGGTAAAAGCGACAACATCTGACATTCAACCTTTAGAATTTAGTTTTGATCTTGCTCCAACATCTAAAGAAACACCTTTAACGGAAAAAGCAAAAACTGTTATTGACCCAACGGACAGTTCTCCTGAATTTCAGCTTGATTTGCCTGAGCCAATCACACATGACGTTACAGAAGTTGCTCTACAAGACAATCTATCTCCGCAAATTGAGAATAAGTTTGATTTTAATCTCGATATTGCAAAAGAGGCTCCTCAAGAAGTACCAACAGCTTTACCAAATTTAGATTTCAACTTTGAATCAAGTGTTACTCAACCTGTAAAAACGGAAACGGTAGAAAGTACAACAATCACAGCACCCTTATTAGATACATCCTTTGATGCACCGAAAGTTGAACTTACTTCTGAATCCACATCTACAACACAAACGAGCAATGATCCACTCGTTCAAGCGTTCCCTGAATTGTTGTCTATAGATGAAACTCAGCTCAATTTGGATTTGGCTGAAAAGTATATTGAACTCGGTGTATACGATTCAGCACGTCAATTGTTGAATGGCACTCAAGATTACACTACTGTGCAACGTGAACAGTCTGAAAATCTGCTACGTCGCATAGCTTCTTAAAAAAAATCGATTTAAGATAAAGCAGTCATTCATGACTGCTTTTTTTATGTTGATGAAGAATATGAATAAAATTGCCTTAATTTATATGGGTGGAACCTTTGGTTGTATTGGTGAACCACTAAGCCCGATGCCTGAATCGACCTTTATTCCTCAGCTACAACGGCTGTTACCCACAAAGTTTCACAATACAGTCAGCTGTTTTCAAGCCCCATCAGTCAAAGACAGTAGTGCCTGTACAGCTCAAGATTGGTTGCAACTCATTCAGCAGATTCAAACTCTACAAGGACAAAATTTTCAACACTTTGTGATTATTCATGGTACAGATACCTTAAGTTATGCATCAGCCGTACTTGCTCAATTTTTACAACAATCATGTCATGTCATTCTGACAGGCAGTCAATTTCCGCTGTTAAATATTGAAGGAACAGCTCTTCGTTCAAATACGGATGCTCTAGATAATCTCAACACCTCACTTGAAGCAATCACTCAAATGAAAGTTGGTGTCTATCTTGCTTTCAATCAACAAATTTTTTATGCTCAAACAGCGTTTAAAGTGCATACAACCGACTTAAATGCCTTCAATGGCATAAACATTCAGCAAGAGCACCAAGATTTCTCTAGTAAAGCTATATTGCCCTTACACGTTGAAACAGCACATATCGAAAAGGCAAAGGAACTGAACATCATCAATTGGATGATGTTGCCGATTGAACAATCACAACTCAGTCAAAATTTACAATCGTTACTTCACCAAGCACCTAACTTCCTCATTATTCAAGCCTACGGTACAGGGAATTTAGCGGTGAATGATGAAATTATTGAATACCTTAAACAGCTCAGAGATAAAGGGTGTCAAACCATTCTATCTACGCAAGTACCCTACGGTGGTATGGATCAACGCTACGCCATTAGCCAATGGATCAAAGAAACAGGCATTTTACTGAGCAACTCACTCACTCAAGCCGATCTTTATGCCAAAATTCTGAAAATTTATTTACAATACCCCACTTCGGAACAATGGCATGACCATTGGCAATAATCATCCTGAATAGAGGTTTTTATGCAACGTTTTGCAATTGGTATTGAGTTTTGTGGCATGCAGTTTAAAGGTTGGCAAACTCAACAAGCTGGCGTGCGTAGCATTCAGGAAACTTTAGAAAAAGTGTTAAGCACCGTTGCCAATGAACCCATCATTTTACATGGTGCAGGTCGTACCGATGCAGGTGTACATGCCACCAATATGGTTGCGCACTTTGATACTCATGCCATTCGTCCACTACAGGGTTGGTTGATGGGTACAAATAGTCAACTTCCTAAAGATATTTCGATTCAATGGATTAAAGAAATGGATATGGATTTTCATGCCCGTTTCAAAGCCAAATCACGTCGTTATCGTTATGTGGTATATCAGTCACCAAGTCGCCCTGCGCTACTGTATAAGCAAGTGACCCATGCATATTATCCATTAGATGTTGATAAAATGATTGCGGCTGCGCAAAAATTTGAAGGTACACATAACTTTGAAAGTTTCCGTGCTGCTGCCTGTCAATCTAATCAACCTGTACGTCATGTCAGCCATTGTCGATTAATTCGCCATGGCAACTATTTAGTGCTTGATATTCAAGCCGATGGCTTTTTACATCACATGGTACGCAATATCATGGGCTGTTTGTTAGAAGTGGGACAAGGTCTTTATGATGTAGATCATATTGATGAAATTTTTGCAGCAGAAGATCGTAAAGCGGCAGGTATTACTGCTCCACCAGATGGCTTGTATTTCATTCAAGCGCATTATCCTGAGCAATTTGAACTGCCTCAACAACCTTTAGGGCCGCATTGGCTGAATATGCCTGAGTAAATTTTAAGTGCCAAATAAAATAAAGCTCCGAATATTACAATTCGAAGCTTTGTTTTGCATCTATATTGAAAATATTAACGCTGTTTACGCTTTCTATACTCCACAGGCGTTTCATTCGTCCAACGCTTAAATGCTCGATAGAACGTACTTGGCTCAGAAAAGCCAGTCAAATACACAATACGCTCAACACTTTCACTGGTATTTGCCAGCAGTTTTTTCGCTAGACGACAACGATAATCCGACAAAATTTGCTGAAAACTCGTATTTGCCTCAGACAACTGCGTGCGCAATCGACGTGGTGTAATATTCAGCTGTGCTGCCACAGTTTCAAGTGTAGTTTCACCACTTTCTAAAGTTGAACCAATCGCACGGCGTACTTCACCAACCAAATCATAACGTGCCAATTCTTGCAGCTTTTCAATGGCTAACTGTTCATGCAATTGTAAAAGCTCAGGTTCAGCTTGCCACAGCGGATAATCTAAAATTGAAGGATCAAAATACAAACGTGTTTCTTTCTGTCCTAAGCTCACAGGACACTCATAGACTCGGATATATTCTTCATCAGCGGCACCTTCGCTGAAATTAAAATCAATATAGATGGGCTCAAAGCGACCTTCGGTAATGAATTTAAAAAATCGAAGAATCCCTGAAAGCGCACATTCAGAAAAATGACGATTAACAATACTATCTGCCCAAGGGCGTACACCATTGGTTAGATAACAACGACCATCTTCCTGTACAAGCGTGGCATGAAATGCATCACTAATCAGACGCTGATAAGCCAGTGCCCTTTTTAGTCCTTCACCAAAGTTTTCGCTTGAAATAAACAAGTGCTCAATCACCTGCCCTCTGTACAAAGGTAGATGCTCACCAAGATACAAACCAATGTCTGGGTTCTTACTGACTTCTTCAGCGGCAACCCAAAATGCATATTGTGCATTTAAAGGCGTTCGTGCATTTTGGTCGACTTGATTGAGTGCGACACCCGCTTTTGTTAAAATTTCTTCTGTTGGCAATCCCGCACGTCGGATCGCTTGATAGCCTAATCGTAAAACAACCGAAGCATCCGTTAGCTGACTCACGCAGTTCCCTTCCTTGTATCTTATTCATTATACTTAAATCAGAGTTTTTTAGATTACAGTCGATTGACCAAACTGACAACAGTTATTGGTATTTTTTTGTAGAATTTTTTTAATGATCTGTTCGATTAATTAGGATGCATCTGGCACATGTAAACGACCATTTGTCTTGTTTTTTTCAAAAAAATTGCCTATAATTTGCCCCTTTCCAATTTGATCATCAGGTAGGCTATGGCCAATAAAGAGGAACTTATCGAGTTCGAAGGCGTTGTCACCGAAACGCTTCCTAATACTATGTTCCGTGTACGTTTAGAAAACGGTCACGAAGTAATCGCCCACATTTCAGGTAAAATGCGTAAACATTACATTCGTATTTTAACTGGCGACAGTGTTAAAGTCGAAATGACACCATACGACTTAACAAAAGGTCGTATTACTTATCGTGCACGCTAAGTCTTAGCAAGCGAAAAGCCACTCTTATATAGTGGCTTTTTTCATTTCTATCTAACACAGATTAAAGTGTTAGATTTTGACGCCTGTATAAAACTGATTGATGTATTAATCTCGTAATGTACTTGTCTTACAACCAACTGTACTACATTCACGAATACGTTCTGTCAGCCACGCATTCCGTTTTTGCGTTTGCTCTAAATTACAATTTACAAATACTCTACGTTCCTCGTCATCTGAACATTGTGCATCACGTTCTTTAATCCAAGCCAATTGGGATTTTTTTAAAATACTTTTTTGTGATGTATTTAACTTTCCTTGTAATGTTTTATAGTTTTTATTCAGTTCTGCATCCGCACTCGCAAAAATCTTATTTGTACAATAAATGTCATCATAAGCATTGCGTGTACTCTCACAATTATCAGCAAATGTCAGGCTTGAACCCATCAGCATAAATACCCCCATCAATATTGATTTTTCAATATGCTGAGTAGGCACTTTAATTTTTCTTAATATTTTCATCATACATGCTCGCTCTATTACTTGTTGTATTTCATCATTGCGCTAGATCACAATAATTTTTAAAATTCACTGAAATACATACCAATGATCAGAATTTTTATTGCGCTTATATTTTAAGCAGAGTTTCTCATCTATTATGTTGTTTATTGTGTCTTCCCTTACTCTAAAAAAAGGTGGTGGTGTATGAATTGGAAAATATCAATAGTTTCGCTGTGTAGCATGGCTCTGTTAAGCGCTTGCCAGACATCTCAGCCGACAGACTACATGCAATTGGACAAATATCTCAAAAGCTTTATTGGGCAAGATAGTCAAAAAATTCAACAGGAAATTGATTTTAAATCTTTAGGATATCAAGCTAATCCTACTCCCCAACTGACAGATTCAACCCTGAGCTATACAATTCTCCGCCCTGTAACCATTCCAGTTGCGATCAGCCCAACAGTAGGCGTCAACGCAGCAGGTGTTCCTGTCATTCGTAATGATCCGTCAAGCGCACCAACGTACGATATCAATTTCAACTGTAAAGTAATTTTTAACTTGAAAAATAACATCGCTCAGTCGATTGATTATTATGGTAAAGCATGTTGATTTAAACATACGAAATATCAAAATATAGCCATAAAGAAAACACAGCCAAAGCTGTGTTTTCTTATTCAATTAATATGAATTTTAATCTAAAATTTAGTCGAACTGAGCTTAATCAAAATTAGTTCAATACAGCAACAACTGCTTGACCCATTTCAATTGTACCTACTTTAGTCATGCCTTCAGACATAATATCGCCTGTACGTAAACCTTGATCTAAAACGCGACCTACAGCATCTTCAATCGCTTTTGCAGCAGCTTCTTCACGGAATGTGTAACGAAGCATCATTGCAACAGAAAGAATCGTTGCTAATGGATTGGCAATATTTTGACCAGCAATGTCAGGCGCTGAACCATGGCATGGCTCATACATGCCTTTGCCATTTTCATCTAAAGATGCAGATGGCAACATACCAATTGAACCTGTCAACATTGCAGCTTCATCAGACAAAATATCACCGAACAAGTTACCTGTTACGATCACATCGAACTGTTTCGGCGCACGCACCAATTGCATTGCAGCATTATCAACATACATATGTGAAAGATTGATTTCAGGATATTCTGCTTCTTTCATTGCAGTCACGGTTTGTCTCCAAAGCTCAGTCACTTCAAGGACATTGGCTTTATCCACTGAACACACTTTACCACCACGTAAGTTCGCCATATCAAAAGCTACTTTTGCGATACGTTTAATTTCAGATTCTGAATAAACGTCCGTGTTAAAACCTTGTTTTTCACCGTTTGCAAGTTCACGAATACCACGGGGTTGACCGAAGTAGATTCCACCTGTCAATTCACGAACAATCAAAATATCTAAACCTGCAACAATTTCAGGTTTTAAGCTCGAAGCATCTGCAAGTTGTGGATACAAAATTGCAGGACGTAAATTTGCAAATAAATTCAATTCTGAACGAATTTTTAATAAACCACGTTCAGGACGGATCGAACGCTCAATCGTATCCCACTTTGGCCCACCCACTGCACCCAATAAAATCGCATCTGCTTTTTTTGCCTGCTCTGCGGTGACAGCTGGATAAGGTTCTCCATGTACATCGATTGCAGTACCACCTAGTAAACCGTGTTCCCATGTCAATCCAAGATTGAATTTATCATTTACAGTCGTTAAAACCTGTTCTGCTGCTTTAACAATTTCAGGACCAATTCCATCGCCCGCTAAAATTAAAATTTGTTTTGACATGAGTTTTTCCATTTGAGGTTTCAGTATCAAATTTACTGAAGATGTTTAAATTTTTTGTTCAATGTACTCACTCACCCCTGTCACCACATCATAAGGACGACAGAAACGGCGAATAACCCGAGTTTTTTGCAACAAATCTACGCACAGTGGTGGTGGCGCAGATACATTCAATAAACTACCGCTATTTTGTGTACGATCACGGTACATTTTGAATGTATATGTTTGATTGGCTTTAAACTTATGAATGACATGAAACACTTCAGCGTGTTGCTGTGAAATTGGGTAAAAGCGAATAACCAACTCATGTTGCTTTGCTGGAACGTACAGATAAAGTTGCTTCTTCAACTCTACGCTTTGCGTATATTTAGCCCAACCCCGTTTTACAGCCTCTGAATTGACCCGTTGTGTCTTTTCATTCACAACAATCAAATCATCCAAACGACCAAACTCACAGCTTTCAGTACCACTACAGTAAATCTGCACAGTATTTTGATTTACATCATTTTTACTGTCTGGCTGTCCCTTAACAGCATCAATCATTTGACACGCACCTAACACACTACTGACAAGTACGATCAAAAGACTACAAGCTAAATTTTTGGTCATGATTTCTGCCCAACCTCACTCAATGAGTGCATACATTGATTTCTTATGCACGCCATGTTAGCAAGAGTTCAGCATTCAAGCCATGTTAAATTAACCTTTGATTTCAGCAAAAACCCAAGGACGAGATTGCTTGGTTTTTGCTTCATAGGCTTTGATATCATCAGCTACTTGTAAAGTTAAACCAATATCATCAAAACCATTCAATAAACAATGTTTACGGAATGGATCAACTTCAAATTTAAAGCTTTCACCATTTGTGGTACGGACTTCTTGCGCTTCAAGGTCAATCGTTAATTGATAACCTTCGTTAGCATTACATTCTTTAATCAATTGATCGACAATTTTTTCAGACAAAATCACAGGCAACATGCCATTTTTGAAACTGTTATTGAAGAAAATATCCGCGTAACTTGGTGCAATTACAGTACGAAAACCATATTCTTCCAATGCCCACGGCGCATGCTCACGGCTTGAACCACAACCAAAATTTGCACGAGTCACAAGGATCGTTGCACCTTGATAACGTGGTTGATTCAATACGAAATCAGGATTTTTAGGGCGCTTAGCATTATCTTGACCTAAAAATCCTTCATCCAAATAACGCAATTCATCAAATAAGTTTTCGCCAAAACCTGTGCGTTTGATTGATTTCAAAAACTGTTTTGGAATGATTAAATCGGTATCGACATTGGCACGGTCTAATGGTGCAACAATACCTTGTTCAACGGTATATTTTTTCATGTCTTTTGCTCCTCTTAGTCCGAATTAGAATGAACGTACATCAACAAAGTGACCAGCGATTGCTGCCGCAGCCGCCATTGCAGGACTCACCAAATGTGTACGTCCGCCATTGCCCTGACGACCTTCAAAGTTACGGTTTGATGTCGATGCACAATGCTCACCCGGTTGTAATTTATCAGCATTCATTGCCAAACACATTGAACAACCCGGCTCACGCCATTCAAAACCTGCTTCGATTAAGATTTTATCTAAGCCTTCCGCTTCTGCTTGTGCTTTCACCAAACCTGAACCCGGAACCACCATCGCCTGTTTAATGGTAGAAGCTACTTTTTTGCCTTGAGCCACTTCCGCAGCGGCACGGATGTCTTCAATACGAGAGTTGGTACACGAACCAATAAACACGCGGTCTAATTGAATATCTGCCAATGCCTGACCTGCTTCTAAGCCCATGTAGCTATAAGCACGTGTCCAGTCATTGCGTTGTACGTCATCTTTGGCTTGTTCTAAAGTCGGAACTGCTTGAGTCACAGGAATCACCATCTCAGGAGAAGTTCCCCACGACACTTGTGGTTCAATTTCTTCGCCTTGTAATACCACAACCGTATCGAAATGTGCGCCTTCATCAGAAACCAAAGTATTCCAATATTCAACTGCGGCATCCCATTCTGCGCCTATTGGTGCATAAGGACGGTCTTTCACATAAGCAATGGTTTTGTCATCGACAGCGACCATACCGACACGTGCGCCACCTTCGATTGCCATATTACATACGGTCATACGACCTTCAATTGACATATCACGGAATACTTGACCACCGAATTCAATCGCATGACCTGTACCACCTGCCGTGCCGATTTTACCGATGATTGCCAATACTACGTCTTTCGATGTCACGCCTTGACCTAACTTGCCATCAACACGGATCAACATATTTTTCATTTTCTTTTGAACTAAACATTGTGTTGCCAATACATGTTCAACTTCTGATGTACCAATCCCGTGTGCCAAGCAACCAAATGCACCATGTGTCGCTGTGTGCGAATCGCCACAAACAACAGTCATACCCGGCAAAGTTAAACCTTGTTCAGGGCCAACCACGTGTGCAATCCCTTGACGAATATCATTAATTTTAAATTCAACGATATTAAAAGTTTCACAATTATCATCCAAAGTTTGTACTTGGATTCGTGAAGTTTCATCTTCAATACCTGCAATACCTTGCTCACGTTCTTTTTTAGAGGTTGGAACATTATGGTCAGGTGTTGCCACGTTTGCGCTTAAACGCCACGGTTGACGATTGGCAAGTTGCAAACCTTCAAAGGCTTGCGGAGAAGTCACTTCATGTAATAAATGACGGTCGATATAAAGTAATGCAGAGCCATCATCTCGTTGTTTTACTAGATGGTCATCCCATAATTTATCATATAAGGTTTTTGCTTTTTGGTTTTCGCCTGCCATGTCGAAATGCTCCACTGGACTGGGTAAATTCTTTCATTAAGCCGATTATAGTCTTGTTTTTACATAAATCTAATTTATCATTTTTATAAATTTAAAAACTTTTTGGAATTATTAATCACCAAAAATAAACGACTGAATAATCTATTTACAAAACCAATCAGTATAAATCAAAAAATCCTTTTTACATTTCAAATGATAATGATTATTATTTAAATAGATAGACATTAAATGGTAATTCTCATGGCACGCATTCAAAATTTCGTACAAAAAAATCAACGCATTTTCAAAAAAACATTAAGCTATTATTTTATGCATATCACTGTAGCAATGCTTGTTGCATACATCATTACAGGTAATTTTTGGATGGCACTCACTCTAAGTCTTGTTGAGCCCACAGTACAAGCTGTTGCATTCTTCTTTCACGAAAAAGTATGGATTGCTAAAGACCGTAAAAATGCTGTGAATTCTTAATGTTGAGCCAAAAGAGTCATCGTCTGCCATGAATGATGGCTTTTTCTTTTCATCTCAATCGCCACTACTGCCACAACTACTGCAACTGCTACACGATGAAGATGAGTCATTTGAATCAGCTGTATGAGAATGATCCGAAGATGAATGTGAAGTATCTGAAGATGATAAACAAGATGAAATCGTACTCTGCCCTTGTGCCTGAAATTGTTGAAACAGTGCCGTAATCATTGCCATATTAAATATAAACCCATGATCCCAAGTCACCACCTCATCTGCAAAAAATAACCGTGGTATCTCTTTTGGTTGTCGTTGATCCATTTGATGCAGAGAACAACTCATGACCCAAGTATTTAAAAGTTGTCGATTTTGCATCCTTTTTTGCATTCGATTGGGCGAAGTTTGATGTGCTTTATGCATTAATTCAAAACCCAATATGTCCTGACACATTTTCCTATAAAACTCAGAAAACTGCTCCAATAGTAGATGCCACAATGCATCAATCGCATGTGAAGGCATCGCATAAGGCTGATTTTTAATAATATGTAATGCCAAGTAATCTTTAAATGCCTCTTCAATATAAGGCTGATTGATCACACGAAACTGTGGATATTGTTGATGAAATGCAGTCCAAATATAGCTTGGAAATTGAAATTCATCCAACTTCTGCACTTTTTTCATCCGCTTAATTCGCCATATTCCCCAAACCAAAAATGCGATCAGCCAATAAATCAGTAATCCCATCAAATTCGGTAAAAAATAACTGAGCAAAATGAAAGGAATCACACTGATCACGGCGATTTTTACAAAATTTAGCCAACTGGTTCGATAACCATAACGTAAGTATTTGGACTTCGAATGAGATAATTTTTGTGGTTGCTGTTTTTGCAAAGATGAACTCATTTTTTATTTTTGCTGTTTTATTTAAGGTAGCCTAAATCTCAAAATGGCAGTCAAAAAAATTGTAAATATCTTCTACAGACTCAACAAATCTGAAATTTTGGTCGAAAATACGATTTTTTTTAATTTTTGTTTTGATTTATTCTTAAAAATTCTCAATAATAAAATTCGCATAAAAAATATTTATGGATAGTAACAATGAACTTAGCAGCTTTCGAAGCGTTTGTAAGAGTAATGGAAACAGGCTCCATTTCGATGGCAGCCGATCTTCTGTTTATTACCCAACCTGCAGTAACGAAACGTATTCATAGCCTTGAAGATTATTTCGGGGTGAAACTATTTGAATCTGCGGGTCGTGGCGTTCAAGCGACTCATGCGGCACAGTCACTTCTACCAAAAGTCAAAAATTGGCTCAATGAACTCGGTGATATTCACCACACTCTAAGCCATGAGCAAAGTGAAGTTAGAGGCAAATTAAAAATTGGTACGAGTCACCATATTGGTCTACACCATTTGCCTGCGCATTTGAAAAAGTATGTGCAACAATTTCCTGAAGTGAAACTTGATGTGCATTTTGTTGACTCTGAACAAGCACATGAACAAGTGCTTGCAGGCGATTTAGAACTGGCATTTTTAACTTTACCGCCACAAGGTGACGAGCGTTTAAGATACATTACTATTTGGGAAGACCCGCTGATCTTTGTGGTTGCGCCTTTTCATCCTCTGGCGCAAAAGAAAAACTTAAAACTTCAAGATTTAATTGAATATCCAAGTTTACTACCCGCAGCGCAAACGTATACAACTCAAATTACCTTGACTGAGTTTGAACGCCAAGGCTTAAAACCGAAAATCACTATGAGCAACAACCCATTAGAATCTATAAGAATGTTAGTTTCAATTGGTTTAGGATGGTCAGTACTGCCTAAAACACTGCTCAATCAAGACTTACAGCAACTTGATATTCCGTTAGACATGAATCGTCAACTTGGTATGGTTTGGCATCCTGCACGGACTCAATCTAGAGCCGTACAAGAACTGATTGAAATGATGAAGTGATTTAACCGCCCTTCTCTTGCGCTATATATGGCGCAAGAGAATGAGAGTATCCATCATTATTTCACTGAATCTTCATGCAAAGCTTCATTCAATTGATCAACCACAATCGCCCAAGCACCGTCAGATTTAATTTTTTCTGCTATAAATTGACGTTGTCCATCCGTCCAAAATTCAGCATCACCAATTAAAGTATGTGCATCTAGCTGATGATGTTCAATAAAGTCTTGAATGGCTTGTTCACTTGAATCTAAACCTAATTGTTCAAATAAGTTGGTCATACGTGGACGTACTTGGCTCATTATTATCTCCTTCTTTTTTAAGTCTTCTATAAAAGTAACATAACAATTTAAAAACAAAAGGGAATACTTATCTATCGATAAATTTTATGTATGTCTCATCCCTTGCATCATTCCACTGAGCAACCAACAAAATAAAAGGAAAAAAACAATACAGGCAACGATTGGTGCAAAACTGTTGGTTCCCACAACTACATTTTTATTGTTTTGAGATCGAAGCCCATCTTGATAGGCTAAAAATTTCTTCCAATACATATAATTTGCAATGCTCGTGATAAACAAGCGAATAGCCACTAACACACCAAACACAATTACACTGTCATATTCTGAAAAAAAGGAATGACTTTTAAACAATAGGAGTAAACAGACCAATAGAATAATAGGTGTAATGAAAAGCAAACTCCCCAAAACATACATTCTTCGATAGAAAAACCACAATGATCCCACAAACAACACAGGAATATTAAAAGACAGCTTACTGCCTTTAAACTCCATGTCTTGAAAGACGTCAACATAATATTTTGCATGTTGATCCACAAAGTTTTCTATTTTTCCTTTAAATTGTGGCTTAAATTGCGTCATCTTGTTTTAATTTTCTAGATTTTGAATACAGCAAATTTAAATTAATTTGCATAAAAAAACAGCACCTATAGTGCTGCCGTTTATCTGAAAATAGAATCAATCAAATCGACCAATCTTGAATATCCCAACCTTGCTCTTTTGCTAGTATTTCAAGACGATCATCAGGATTGACTGCAATTGCATGATCAGCATATTCCAATAAAAAGCGGTCATTGATTGAATCTGAATATGCCCAAGACTCTGTCACATCACGCCCCTCAAGCCATTGATCTAAACGAGTCAACTTACCCTTTTGATAACACGGCACATTAGTCACTTCACCTGTATATTTTCCATCGACCAACTCTGCGTTTGTGGCAATAATTTCAGTAATGCCAAACTCACGGAAAATAGGCGCGGTAATAAAATCAGATGTTGCGGTAATACCGACCAATGCATGCCCTAAATCTTGATGCTTCTGAATAGTTTCAAAACCTTTTGGACGCATTTGCGCACGAATCACTTTTTTCATAAACAATTGATGCAATTCTGTTAAATGATCTCGGTCGTTCGCTGCCAAATATTCAAAAACAAATTCATTATAAGCAATTGGATCAAGCTGCCCTGCTTTGTAATCTTCATAAAATTTGTCGTTCATGGCACGATGTCGAACCGCATCGACCAAGCCTTCATTGACCAAAAACTCTCCCCAAGAATGATCAGAGTCGGTATTTAATAAGGTGTGATCTAAGTCAAATAACGCCAGTTTCATGAAAATACCTGTTTAATCTAAAAATAAAGAAAAATTTTGTAAATCTATTTCCGCATGACGCAAGAAATTCGTTAAGATCATAGCAATTTTATAACATTATTACTTTGGCTTTGTGGCGTTGGATAAAAATGTGAGTGTCCCCATATATAAAGTCAGAAATATGATTAATTTTTAGGTGCCAAATGATCGATTCAGAAGGTTTCCGACCGAATGTCGGGATCATTTTGGCAAACGATAGTGGACAAGTTTTATGGGCAAAACGCATTGGTCACAATGCTTGGCAGTTTCCTCAAGGTGGAATCCAATTTGGAGAAACACCAGAGCAAGCGCTGTATAGAGAACTGCGGGAAGAGGTTGGTCTCTTACCAGAGCATGTCCAGATCATCGCCCAGACAAATGATTGGTTACATTATCGTTTGCCCCTTCGGTACATCCGGTCTGATTCAGATCCGATTTGTATTGGACAAAAGCAAAAATGGTTTTTATTAAAACTTACAGCTTCAACGAAACATATTCAGTTGAATTTGTCTGATCCGCCAGAGTTTGATCAATGGCAATGGGTAAGTTATTGGTATCCATTGGGTCAGGTCGTAAATTTCAAACGTGATGTTTATCGTAAAGCCATGATGGAGTTGTGCATGCAGCTCCCTAAGCCGGAGCACGAAAATTCATCTAAAATATGAATGATTTTTCAAAAAAGTGCTGTTATAACTACAGCACGACAATATATTTTATAAAATAACTGACTATATTTAAGGGAGTATACATTCATGTCAAACATGCAACTTGACACATTAAGGCGCATTGTCCAAGAGATCAATTCGTCTGTCAGTTTGCATGATTCCCTTGAAATTATGGTCAAGCAAGTATCTCAAGCCATGCATGTCGATGTCTGCTCAATCTATTTATTGGATGAACGTAATCAACGCTATGTACTAATGGCAACCAAAGGCTTAAAGCCTGAATCTGTCGGAAATGTTTCTCTCCAACTTGGTGAAGGGCTTGTCGGTTTAGTCGGTCAACGTGAAGAAATTGTCAACTTAGACAATGCATTCAAGCATGAACGCTTTGCTTACTTCCCTGAAACAGGCGAAGAAATCTATAACTCATTCCTTGGTGTACCCGTCATGTACCGCCGTAAAGTGATGGGTGTACTGGTGGTGCAAAACACCGAGCCACAAGACTTTAGCGAAGCGGCTGAATCCTTTCTTGTGACGTTGTGCGCACAGCTTTCTGGCGTAATTGCACATGCGCATGCTGTGGGTAACATCGATGTTTTCCGTAAGCCGAATAATTCTTCTAGTTACAAAACCTTTCAAGGTTCATCTGGTGCAGGGGGTATTGCACTGGGTCGGGCAGTTATTCTCTATCCACATGCAGATTTATCAGCTGTACCTGACCGTGATGCCGATGATATTAGCGAGGAACTTGCCCTCCTCGATCAAGCGATTGAATCTGTCCGTGCAGAAATTCGTTCACTCGATGACAAAATGCAAGACTCACTCATGGCAGAAGAGCGCGCACTTTTTAGCGTATTCTTACGTATGCTCGATGAAAATAGCTTGCCTGCGGAAATCAAAGAACTGATTCGAGATGGTAGTTGGGCGCAAGGTGCTGTCAAAGATGTTATTGAACGTCATGTTGCCCTCTTTGCTCAAATGGAAGACGACTATTTACGTGAACGGGTATCCGATTTAAAAGACCTTGGTCGCCGTATACTCTCTGCATTACAAGAAGGTGATACGAGTCATAAACAAATCACCTCCGAAAGTATTATCATTGGTGAAGAAATCAGTACAGCTGCATTGGTTGAATTGCCTGTCGATAAAATTGCGGCGATTGTCACTTCTGAAGGCGCAGCCAACTCACATATGGTGATCGTGGCACGTGCACTAGGTATTCCAACTGTAGTCGGTGTGACTGAGCTTCCAGTCAATGCCCTTGATGATGTGGAAATGATTGTCGATGCGTATCAAGGTCGAGTCTTCATTAATCCACCTCGCCGCCTACGCACACGCTACAAAGAAATTCAAAAAGAAGACGAACAAATTGCCAAAGATTTAAAGCAATACGAAACCAAAGACTCGATCACTCCCGATGGTGTTGAAGTTAAACTTTATGTCAATACAGGCTTGATGATTGATGTCGTTCGTGGCGTACAACGTGGAGCTAAAGGTGTTGGGCTCTATCGTTCTGAAATTCCGTTTATGCTGCGTGAGCGCTTTCCCGGTGAAGAAGAACAACGGGCAATTTACCGTCAACAGCTCAGCCACTTTGCCAACAAACCAGTGATTATGCGTACCCTTGATATTGGTGCGGATAAAGACTTACCTTATTTTCAAATTGAAGAAGAAAACTCAGCACTCGGATGGCGTGGTATTCGTTTTACGCTCGATCATCCTGAAATTTTTTCTTCGCAAATTCGTGCCATGCTCAAAGCCAGTATTGGTCTAAATAACCTGCATATTTTATTACCAATGGTCACAAGTGTCAGTGAAGTTGAAGAAGCGCTTTATTTACTTGAACGTGACTGGATGGCTGTTCAAGAAGAAGAACAAGTCAAAATTAATAAACCGAAAATTGGCATTATGGTTGAAGTACCGAGCGTACTTTTACAAATTGGTGAGTTTGCTGAACTGGTCGATTTTTTCTCTGTCGGTTCAAATGACTTAATTCAGTATTTGTTGGCGGTTGACCGAAACAACTCTCGTGTTGCAAGTGTTTACTCACACTTCCATCCTTCGGTACTACGTGCTTTAACTCGCTTGGTCGAAGAATGTCATAAATACGATAAACCGATCAGTATTTGTGGTGAGATGGCAGGTGATCCACTTTCTGCAATTTTACTCATGGCGATGGGCTTCAATACCCTGTCTATGAGTTCGAGTAATATTCTACGAGTGCGTAAAGCGATTTGTCATGTACCTATGACAGATGCTCAAAAATTACTGGAAGAAGTCGTGGCAATGAGTAATCCACTGATGGTCAAGAGTTGGATGGAATATTACTTCCGTCATCATGGTTTAGGCGATATGGTGAAATCAAATCGGATGGTAAATATTTAATTTTTTTTGAATCTTATTGTTTTAATTTTTAGATGAAAAAATATAGTTTAAGCCAAATGAAAATTAGAAAATAGCGTGTATAAAAAAGGGAGATAATCTTGCGAATATCCCCCCTTTTTATGTTTTGTATAACCTCGTTTTGTATTCTTTTTTCGATCTACAAACACTTGGCTTTGGTTCACATCATTCATATGTTTTGCCACAAAGTTGCGAACTACAACTTCTGGCAGTACTTTTTTCTTTGCCATTTTATTCACCATTTTTCAGTTCAAACATCATCAAGATGTTGAACATATAATGGGCTTTTTTATAGGAAATGCAAGTGGTTTTAGATTGTAAATATATTTGAGATTTATCTAATTCTTCATCATAGGCAACTATATAAGAATCTAGGCTTAGCTGATTATTTAAATCACTTAATGCATAGAAATAAAAGCCATTTCCTTTAAGTTAAAAATACGATAATTCAATTGATCATTTAAAATTTTAGCATCTGCCCAATTTTGAATTGCTTTAATCTCCGTTAATCCCAAATTCAATTTTAGTTTAAATAAAAATATTCCATTAAAATTCATAAGATAACATCCATATAAATACTAAAACTAAATCATCAAGAAGCCAACGCCCTTTCCAAAATCTGCTCTACATTTACCATTTTAGCGTCTACCATGCCTACCACTCGTCCATGAAACTCGCTATAACGAGTAGTAATAAATGCATTTGCAACAAAATCAGGCGCATACCGTTTCAGTAAAACAGCTTGCGCAAGAATGGTTAAACGACTGACTAAACTGCGTCCCATAAACTGTAAATCATCAGGTGATTGCTGAAATAATCTAAATAAGTTTTGCAGTTCATTTTGTAAGGTTTGATCCATACTTGCTGTTTGAGCCAAATCTTGAAATAAAACTTCAATCGACTCACGATCCCGTGCAATTGCCCGAAGTACATCAAGGCACATCACATTACCCGAACCTTCCCAAATCGTATTGACAGGTGCTTCTTTAAAAATCCGAGCCATAATCCCACTATCTACATAACCATTGCCGCCAAAGACCTCCATCATTTCCCCTGTCAATTCAACAGTACGTTTGCAAATCCAAAATTTAGATGCAGGCGTCATAATGCGTTTCCAAGCAAGTGATAAAGCATCCTCGGTTTCATAACACTGTGCAAGGTGAAAACTGAGTTGCATAGCAGCTTCTGTTTCTAAAGCCAAATCGGTCAAAACTGCTTGCATCAACGGTTGTTCTACCAAATGTTTACCAAAAGCTTTACGCTGACGCGTATAAGCAAGGCACTGTACCAATGCCTGACGCAGCATGGCACTTGAACCGACTGAGCAAGTTAAACGTGTATAGTTCGCCATCTCAATAATGGTTGGAATACCCCGCCCTGCCTCACCAATCATGATGCCCCAAGCATCTTTAAACTCTACTTCCGAGCTTGAATTACTACGATTACCGACTTTTTCTTTTAAGCGTTGAATGTGAATATTGTTCTTTGTGCCATCTTCCAACCAACGCGGTACAAAAAAACATGCCAAGCCATCTTGTTTGGTTTTCGCCACCACCAAATGCGCATCGCACATCGGTGCAGAGAAAAACCATTTATGCCCTGTAAGTAAATACGCTTGCCCTCGACCTGACTTCGCAACTGGAATTGCCACCGTTTCATTGGCACGGACATCTGAACCGCCCTGCTTTTCAGTCATCCCCATGCCCATCCAAATCGATTTCTTATTGGCAATAGGAATGTCACGTTCATCATATTCAGTCGATAATAGTTTTTCGCCTATTTTCGCCCACAACTCAGGCTCATTTTGAATCAGTGGAATACTGCCTAAAGTCATAGAATTTGGGCATAAATTGCCACATTCAACTTGCCCACTGAGAAAAAATCGGGCTGCCCAATCAACCCATTTTGAGGTGGATTGTGAATGGTTAAATGGGTAAGAATGCGTGTCAAACTGTCGATTTAAGCCCATCCATTTATGCCATGCAGGATGAAATTCAAGAACATCTATACGACGTCCTCGTGCATCAAAATTATGTAAAATAGGTGTATGCTTATTGGCTAAACCTGCATATTGGTAATATTCAGTTGAACCGATAATCTGTGCAAATTCGGTCAATTTTTGTTGATCTTGACTGCCATAGCGTTGCAATATTTCTTGTAGAATTGTATCGGTTTCATATAAGTTATAGTCTTGTTTTTCATCAAATTGATTACTGATTTGATGGGTCATCCATGTATTCATTTTTGTACTTCCTATACATTTTTGTCTATATTGAATATTTGTAATAACAAGAATTTATCATAGACTGATGTCTTGGTTTTGATCTAAATTATTTTAAAGTCGTTATTTTTAATAAAAGCACTTTAGATCATTTATATTCAGACTTAAATTTAAAAGCCAACATAATAAGTTAATATTGGCTTATAAAAGTCAATATTATGGGCACTTAATTAAAGTAGCTGTATATTTACTCAGATCACCATTTTCATCAATATACTCATGTGTATCGTGAAGCTGATGACCAATAATGACATAATCAATTTTGACTATATCTCGATGTAAAGTTCCGTCTGATTCTTCGTCATGAAATATATAACTGTAAGCCTTTGCTTGTAATTTATTACTGATTGTCTTTTGCTCACTCATAATATTCAAAAATGAGTATCCAGCATAACGTTCATCTTTAATTTGATTGGTTTTTGTATTTTTTATTGTTAAAACTCGATAATCATCGCCTTGCACATTACCTCGACAAGAAGCTTTTGTATTTGCCCACTTACCAATAAACATCGTATTTATATTTACAGCAAATACTAAGCTGCAAGCACATAAAAGAAACAAACCAAATAATTGTCTTTTCATCAAATTATTAATCCATTTTTACTTTTTTAAAAACTTTCATCCATTCACCACGATCCGAATCATATTTTAAGCGTGTTTGAACTAAATTACTTGGAGCAGAACTGATATCAGTTTCTACATATTCACGATTAAAAATATCATATACTCCATTTTCAACTTTACTTATTCTTTCAATGCTAAATCTAATAATTTCATTTTTTTCAAATTCAAAAGCATCATCTAAAGTTTTATTATGACCATCATCAGCATTCCCTGTATTAATAAATAAAGTTTTTTCTCTATAAAAAATAGGATATGTACTCGAAACTTCAGTGACAAAATATGAATGAGTACTTGCAGCATTATTTGCAAATAAACAGCCTTTATTACCCTGCCAAACAACATAATATGTTGACGTAGATAAATTATTTTCTTCTGTTACAAGTGGTGGATGTATGGTTAGAACATCATTTATTGTCGTTTTAAATAATTCAGAATCATTTTTTTGATCAAAAGAGCTATCACATGAAACTAATTTGGCATATTGCTTGACTAGATTAAATGCTTGTTGCTTTTCAATTTTTTCTTTTTTTAAATCAGGTATATCCTCCTGAGCAAAAGCCATATTTACAGTTAGACACACACCTAATGTAAGGAGTATTTTTTTCATTACAATGCACCAATAAAAATATATTTAAAATAAACACTGGAAAATAAACAATTTTTATCAAAATTTCAAATTTTAAAAAATTTACTGACGATTTTGTATAAAAAAACCGCCCTCAGGCGGTTTTTTAAAACTTAAATCAATTATTTCACATCAAAACGGTCTGCATTCATTACTTTCGTCCAAGCAGCAACAAAGTCTTTGACAAATTTTTCTTTGTTATCGTCTTGCGCATACACTTCTGCATATGAGCGAAGAATTGAATTAGAACCAAATACCAAATCTACACGTGTAGCTGTAAATTTAGTTTCACCTGAAGCACGGTCAACAATGTTGTATGAGTTCTTACCTGTCGGTTTCCAATTAAACTTCATGTCCGTTAAGTTCACGAAGAAGTCATTGCTGAGTACGCCAACATTGTTCGTCAATACACCCTGTTTAGAGTCACCATAATTTGCGCCTAGAACACGTAAACCGCCAATTAAAACCGTCATTTCAGGTGCAGTTAAACCCAACAATTGCGCACGGTCTAATAACAACTCTTCAGGCTGAACAGCATAGTCCGCTTTAACAAAATTACGGAAACCATCTGCCTTAGGCTCAAAGTCTTCAAAAGAATACGCATCAGTTTGTTCTTGAGTTGCATCACCACGACCCGCAAGGAATGGCGCATTAATATTTACACCTGCCGCTTTTGCTGCTGCTTCAACGGCTGCTGTTCCGCCCAATACGATCAAATCTGCAATGCTGACTTTTTTCGCAAGACTCGCTTGAATTTCTTCAAGTTTCGCAATCACTTTGGCTAAACGAACAGGTTCATTACCGTCCCAATCTTTTTGTGGCGCAAGACGAATACGTGCGCCATTTGCACCACCACGATAATCTGAACTACGATAAGTCCGTGCGCTATCCCATGCTGTAGCAATCAATTCAGCAGAAGTTAAACCGCTATTTAACAACTTAGTTTTTAATGCAGCCACTTCAACATCAGATAATGTGTAGTCCACCGTAGGAATTGGGTCTTGCCAAATCAAATCTTCACTCGGTACATCCGCACCTAAATAACGTGATTTTGGCCCCATATCACGATGCGTTAACTTGAACCATGCACGAGCAAATACATCGGAAAAATATGCAGGATCATTGTAGAAACGCTCTGAAATTTTGCGATATTCAGGGTCAATTTTGAGTGCCATATCGGCATCAGTCATCATTGGATTACGGCGAATGCTTGGATCGTGCGCATCAACAGGTTTATCTTCTTCCTTAATGTTGATCGGTTCCCATTGTTTCGCACCCGCAGGACTCAGCGTTTTCTCCCATTCATATGTGAATAATAAATAAAAGAATTCATTGTCCCATTTGGTCGGATTGGTTGTCCACGCACCTTCTAAACCACTGACCATCGTATTGCCAGCATTACCCGTACCTTCTGAGTTGTGCCAACCTAGACCTTGAAATTCAACATCAGCACTTTCAACATCCGCACCTAAGTTTTCAGCTTTACCATTACCATGTGCTTTACCAACCGTATGACCACCTGCGGTAAGTGCTACAGTTTCTTCATCATCCATTCCCATACGATCAAATGTCACACGCATGTCTTGTGCTGTACGTAATGGATCTTGTACACCATCCACACCTTCAGGATTGACATAAATTAAGCCCATTTGCACTGCTGCAAGTGGATTTGCTAAAGATGAGCGATCGTGATCATCTTTATAACGATTTTCTGTCGGAGCAAGCCATTGACGCTCTTCACCCCAATAAATATCTTTTTCAGGATGCCAAATATCTAAACGACCACCAGCAAAACCAAAGGTTTTTAGACCTGCTTCAGCATAGGCCACTGTACCAGCGAGAACAATTAAATCTCCCCAAGAAATTTTGTTGCCGTATTTACGTTTGATTGACCAGAGTAAGCGACGACCTTTATCGGTATTGACATTATCAGGCCAACTATTCAACGGTGCAAAACGCTGATTTCCTGTATTGGCGCCACCACGTCCATCTTGTTTACGGTAAGAACCTGCCAAATGCCAAGCGGTACGAACAAACATACCAATATAGCTACCATAATCGGATGGCCACCAATCTTGACTGCTGTTAATAAGTTCACGAATATCTTGTTTGATCGCTTCTAAATCGAGTGATTTAAAGGCTTCTGCATAATTAAAATCTGGGTCTAGCGGATTCGTTTTTGTATCGTGCTGAGAAAGGATATCGAGGTTAAGGGCGTTCGGCCACCAATCTGTATTGTTAGTGCTGGCTACGCTGGTTTGTCCACCTTGTTGATGAAAGGGGCAACCCGAAGCTGGCGTATTATTATCCATGTTTATTCTCCATATACAAGTCAAAAAAAGATCAAAAAAATATGTAGGATTACTGCTTTACAGTTATTAAGATACCTTCTTTCACTACAAAGCTACAGCAAATTTAACGAATGGAAACAATCGGATTATTCAATTTAAAATATTAAAAATAAATGACTTTTTATTTTTCATAAAGTTAAGTCACACCTGTATATCAATATATTTAATCCAGCACTTTATTTTCATTTATCGTCTATATTGATCTGCTTTTACGGAAAAACCGATACTGATTTTGAAGTATAAAGATTAGAAAATATGTGCTTTTAATGATCAATATTTCCGTATACTCAAATCTAAATTAAATTTTTGTAGTAGAGGGGAAGCATGCAATATGATATTGACAGCATCACACAACAACACGATATTATTTTATTTGATGCTATTTGTGTGATTTGTAATGGTTGGGCAAAGTTCCTCATTCAGCATGATCGGCATAAAAAATTCAAATTGGCATCTGTACAATCGCCACTTGGTCAAGCCATTTTAAAGCACTACGGTATGTCAACTGAACATTACTCGACCATGGTGGTTATTTTAAATGGTCAACGTTATCTCGAATCAACGGCTTTATTGAAAGTGATGCAGCATTTAGGTTTGCCCTTTTCACTGATGAATAGTGGGTATTTGATGCCTCGTCCATTACGAGATTTTCTATATCGACGTATTGCACTCAATCGTTATCAATTATTTGGTACAACTGATCAATGTTTATTGCCTTCTGCTGAAAATAAACAACACTTTTTAGAGTCGGTGGTACATATCAATGGATAAATCACTCCGTAATATTTTATGGACAATTCACATTACTTTGGCTGTGTTATGGGTCTATCAAGGATTGATTCCCAAAGTTTTATACAAAGCACAAGATGAACAATACATTTGGCAGCAACAAGGCTTTGATGAAGTCATGTCACTTATTTTGATGCAATTTTCAGGCTATATTGAAATCATATTTGGACTATTATTTTTATTTTTTAGACGTAGTAAAATACTTCATGTACTCAATATATTGGGGATGCTTGGACTCAGTTTACTCATTACAATGATTGACTTTCGTTATTTTCAAAATGCTTTTAATCCCTTTGTAATGAATGTCTCGATGGCATCATTATCCATTATTGCACTCCAATTACTTCAAGCGAAAACCCCTAAACTCTAAAAAAGCAAAACTATTCCCATACTTGCTCTCATTTTGTATGAAAATAAATATTTCTCTTCAATTTATAGCGGTTGAATATTATCTTCAAAGCATAGAAATTTATGATCACTTTAAAGATATAAAATTTTCATTCACCGCCCATTTTTTTTATTTTTGAATGTCCCAACTACACCACCATTTTACGCCCTTCACGGATGCAATAAAACGGATTCGCCATTTTTGAAAAATGGGTCATGGCTTGATGTAAATCATGCTCAGGCTGTTCTCGACTTTCATCAGTCAGCTGAAAAGTTCGATAATGAATCGCTAATGATCGTTTAGCTTGTAAATCTAAATGCGCTTGAAATGCATCTTGCGGATTCATATGCATATATTTCATTAAAGCACGAGGCTCATACGCACCAATCGGCAATAATGCAATACGTGGTGTACCCAACCGTTTCTGAATTTCTTTAAAATGTGCCGAATATCCTGTGTCGCCTGCAAAGAAACAATGCCCATACGGTGACAGTATCGAAAAACCGCCCCACAGCGCACTGTTTTGATCACGTAAACCACGCCCTGAGCCATGCTGTGCAGGCGTATACACAATTTTTAGATTTTTAAATAATGCCGTTTGCCACCAGTCCATTTCAATCACATGGAATTCTTCAGGCAAATAAGTACCATTACCTAAACCTGTATAAATGGGCATGGCAAACTTTTCATGCAGCCAACGGAGAGATGCTAAATCCATATGATCATAATGATTATGACTGAGTAAAACAGCATGAATTTCAGGTAATTGCTCTAAAGCGATTCCCGCAGGAATAACACGTTTTGGACCACGTCCTTGTTTGGGGCTGACATGTTCTGCCCAAACAGGATCGGTTAAAAAATTATAAGGACCTATTTGAAGTAATACAGTCGCGTGACTGACAAACCAAATTTGCCAATCGTGATCTTCTGCATGGGGACGATTTTGCGGTAATGTGCGCTTTGTTGTATAAAATTCTGTTGCTTCTTTCTTAGAATCAACGTTCCAAGTCGATGATTTTCGTGTTCCAAGCCATTTCAATAGGCTCCAACGAGTTAACGCATCGGGACGGCGTAATTCATTCACAAAACGCTCACCGTTATGATGACTCGATGCAAGTACGGAAAAGTTTGGTTTAAACCAAGTATGTGGCACGCAATTTTCTGTTTTCAACGTATATGTTAAAGACGGGTCTCTATGCACACTCAGATCTTGTGATTGTTGTAATTTATGCTGTTCCACAACAGGTTCTACTTCTATATCTTTCGACATGATTACTTTAAACGCCTTTTCATTTTTCTTTGCCAAATACCTATAATCGTATAAATTACATTCATAACTGTAATCTAATCTACAATCTACAGTTGCTGTTTTAACACTCGTTCAACCTTTTTCATCATCATTTCCAAAGTAATGCTAAAGTGTTTAAATCATATCAAACCGTGCAGAATGTATCTTTTATCTCACACTAAAATATTTGTAAATCTTAATTTTAAAACCAAGACGATATCAGACCTACAGTATAAAAGCTTCACCTATCCCTACCTATATACAAATCTTTATCATTCACCTCGCTTAAAAATAAATCCTACACACCTTATATATGACATTTTTGTTATTTTATGACATTTTTTGTCCACTGACTAAGCAAGTTATTAGTTCAATTTGATTTTCAACTTACTTTCCTATCATATTAGCCAAATAGAGCATTCTTTTTATTTATTTTTTGTTTATTTTCACAATTGAGTGAACCATTTATGAAACCGGATTTTACACAGATTTTCAGCACAGCCCCTGAAGATTATCCGAAATTATTAAAAATATGGGAAATGGCTGTAAGAGCAACGCACAGTTTTTTAAATGAACAGCATATTTTACAAATTCGTGAACTTATTATTCAGTATCATTACTTTGATCATGTACAACTCTTTCATATAGCACACAATGGTACAATTGTCGGCTTTATGGGCTTAGCATATGAAAAAATTGAAATGCTTTTTGTCGATCCACAATACTTCAAACTCGGCATTGGTTCGACATTATTAGACCGTGCTTTATTGTTGGGTATGACTGAAGTCGATATTAATGAACAAAATGAAGGCGCTTTGGCTTTTTATCAAACCAGAGGTTTTCAGGAAATCGCTCGTTCAGAATTCGATGCTGAAGGTAATCCTTTTCCAATTTTACATTTAAAAGTAAAAGTAAAAGTAAAAGTAAAAGTAAAAGTAAAAGTAAAAGTAAAAGTAAAATAAACCAATAACATATCTTATCTTCAACAAACAAAAATCTGATCGAATTATATAGTCAAAACTTAAAATTCAATGTTTAATCCATTCAATTTATATTTATAAACTCAACAACAAATCCCTAAACTAAAATCCGATTCATGTTCTTAAATAACGTCCAATATAATGTATTGGACGTTTTATTTTATATTTTAAAATAGACCTATCCAATCCTTAGACTGCATCATAAAGATTGAAAATAGATAATCTCTACAACAATCAAATTGAAACACAGGTATTGACTTAAAACAAAAATAAAAATAAAAAAAGAGGATCCTAAGATCCTCTTTTTTTATTTATAATTTTTCAAAAATTAGAACAAAAGTTGGTTATTTTCCAACAATTTTTCCAATGAAATATCTACATTTTTCAATGTAAGGAACTCAGCAGAATTATACTTCGCACCCGCTGTACCATCACGATCTACAGACAATACTGTATCTTTGCCGCCTGTATCATTATCTATAGTTTTAACAGAGATATATTTACCAATATCTGCTTTCGCGATTGCACCATTCTCAGACAACATTTGCATAACATTAATTGCATCTTTGCCACCTGTCGCATCATCAACACCAAAACCAACCCAAGTGTCATGACCGTTATACATCGTTTCAGGATTACTTTGATGTCCAGCGTCTGACAACAATTTATAAATCGCTGTATCATGACCACCACTTGTTGTATCAAAATGATCATCAAACTCTGTACTGGTATACGTGTTATCCGTATTTGCTGCTGGTGGTACAACCGTAATATTAAAGTCGTTCGAATAGCCTGATGTCACTAGCCCACGGTCTGGACCTTCATAAGTCGCTGCGTAACTAATCGTATGCGCGCCATCAGTTAGATTTAGCTTGATAAACGCGTCAGAAGGTTCCGTAGCCACGATTGGTGGATAATCAATACCATCAACTCTCAAGTAATACGTCGCATTTGCTTTACCGGTAAATTGCAATACCACCTCATTGCTTTGACTCACGCCACCATTATAGACAGTCACCGATGAACTGTTGCCTTGCACATCAATATTATCCGCGACTTGATTCAATGTAGGCAATGTATTTTCAGCATAATAAGCCAAATTCGTATTACCCGCATAATCGTAGTAACTACCTGCAGGTACATTCAGTGTATATGAACCTTTAAATGACTCTGGAATCACTGCTGAGATTTTATTTCCATCTAATGTCCATATCACTCCTTCAACCGGCTTACCATTGATATCTATAACAGTAATACTATCTTGGGCTGTTGCACCAATAGTCTTACCATAAATACGTACAGTATCCATTTTAACGCGCATATCTATACCAGCACCATCACCGACATTGAAATGTAACGAGTTTTGTTTAAATTCAGGATTAAAGCCACGGAAAGTACTCGCATCTTCAATATTGTCATCATATTTGACAAAAAGTAGATCCTCGTAACTATTTGGATTATCTGTATTTGCTCGAACATTGCCGACTTTATCTGTTTGTTCAACATAATAAGCGTCGATAGTGCCTCGGAAAGTAACTAGCTCAACCTTATAATCTGTATATGTCCAAGTACCATTAGCATCAACAATCGTTGAACCGATAGCTGAATTAGTAATGACATTAAAGATCGTTAAGACTGCGCCTGGTTCACCAGTACCAACAATTGTTGGTGTTAAATCATTCGATGAATATACAGGTACATTTACACCACCTCCAAGATCCCAACGAATCACTTTTGACTCATCTGTCGGAATATCACTATGCGGAATGATAATATTACCTTCTAAACCGCCCGCAACATTATCGATAACACCTGTAATTGTTGGTCGACCTAAGCCATCCGCTGTTTCACTCGCATTAACCTGATTTCCTGCCACATCTACAGAGGTCGCTTTAACAACATCGCCATCTTTAAGATTTCCTGGATTAGCAACACTCCACTTACCATCGTTACCTGCAGTTGTCACCACAGTTGTACCATCTGGGAAGCTTACGGTAACTTTAGAATTTGCTTCTGCACTACCCGTAACATTAGGATTGGTTTGACCAGGAATGTTCAGATTAATCGGATCAATATCGATTGGTGAAATGCCATCCACTTTTTCATTCGCGTTTGCTGTGTTTCCTGCTTTATCGACAGATACCACAGTAACCACATCACCGTCTTTCAAGTTGCCTGGATTCGATACAGTCCAAGTGCCATCTTTAGCCACTGTTGCTGTTGCTGTTGCCCCATCTGGGAATTTAACAGTTATAGTTGCATCTGCTTCACCTTTACCAGTAATCGGATCTTTTGGATCATCAATATCTTTCTGAGTAATCGGGTCAATATCAACCTGATTCACGCCATCCACTTCTTCTGTCGCTGTGCCTGTGTTGCCTGCTGGATCTTTCGCAGTCGCAGTCACATCGTCGCCATCGTTCAGGTTACCTGGGTTTGGTACTGTCCAATCACCTTTTGAATCTGCAACAGTGGTTACTGTTGTGCCATCTGGGAATTTAACTGTAACTTCTGAACCAGGTTCTGTTGTACCCGTGATCGGATCTTTTGGATTGATCGGGTTGATGTCAATCGCAGGTGCTGTGCCATCTACTTCTTCTGTCGCTGTGCCTGTGTTGCCTGCTGGATCTT
>CAXYZD010000006.1:0-39181 GCA_964293455.1 uncultured Acinetobacter sp.
ATTCTGATTCGGACAGCGATTCTGACTCGGACAGCGATTCTGACTCTGACAGCGACTCTGATTCGGACAGCGACTCTGATTCGGACAGCGATTCTGATTCTGACAGCGACTCTGACTCGGACAGCGATTCTGACTCTGACAGCGATTCTGATTCGGACAGCGATTCTGATTCTGACAGCGACTCTGATTCGGACAGCGATTCTGATTCGGACAGTGATTCTGACTCGGATGTTGATACAACTGCACCTTCAGCACCAACTGTAAGTATTGAAACTGATACAAACAATGATGAAAAATTAAGTACGAAAGAGCTTGAAGGAAAAACCGAAGTAACGATCACCGTGACAGTTCCTGCTGATGCAAAAGTGGGTGATACACTGAATGTGATTGTGAATGGCGGTCAAGCGATCGAAGTAACGATCACTGCAGAAATCTTGAAAGATGGCTACAAAACAACTGTGCCTCGTCCACAAGATGGCGAAACGGTTGATGCAAAAGCGACGATTAAAGATCAAGCAGGCAATGAATCAGCACCTGGTCAAGACCAAGCCACTGTTGGCGATACCACAGCACCGTCAGCACCGACAGTAGTGATTACAACGGATCTTGATAACGACGGCATCCTAAGCAATACCGAGTTAGACAACAAAACCGAAGTAACGATCACCGTGACAGTTCCTGCTGATGCAAAAGTGGGTGATACACTGAATGTGATTGTGAATGGCGGTCAAGCGATCGAAGTAACGATCACTGCAGAAATCTTGAAAGATGGCTACAAAACAACTGTGCCTCGTCCACAAGATGGCGAAACGGTTGATGCAAAAGCGACGATTAAAGATCAAGCAGGCAATGAATCAGCACCTGGTCAAGACCAAGCCACTGTTGGCGATACCACAGCACCGTCAGCACCGACAGTAGTGATTACAACGGATCTTGATAACGACGGCATCCTAAGCAATACCGAGTTAGACAACAAAACCGAAGTAACGATCACCGTGACAGTTCCTGCTGATGCAAAAGTGGGTGATACACTGAATGTGATTGTGAATGGCGGTCAAGCGATCGAAGTAACGATCACTGCAGAAATCTTGAAAGATGGCTACAAAACAACTGTGCCTCGTCCACAAGATGGCGAAACGGTTGATGCAAAAGCGACGATTAAAGATCAAGCAGGCAATGAATCAGCACCTGGTCAAGACCAAGCGACTGTTGGCGATACCACAAAACCGACAATTGATATTGATCCGATTAACCCGAAAAATCCAACAGATCCTATTACGGGTACAACTGAGCCAGGTTTAGATGTAACTGTTACATTCCCAAATGGTTCAACACAAACAACTGTTGCTGATTCAAATGGTCGATGGGAAGTACCTAATCCAGGTAATTTAAAAGATGCTGATACAGTCACTGCAATTGCTAAAGATCCTGCAGGTAACGAAGGTTCTACGAAAGAACCCGTTGATGGTATGTCACCAAAAGTGGTTGTGGAACTTGAAGAAAGTGACTTGGTTGATCCTGTTCTGACCATTAAATTTACAGAAGTACCTTATGATGCAAGTGGTAAACCGCTTACGGCTGAACAGGTTAAAGGTTTACTTTCTAGTCAAGGTTTTGAGTTTGATAGTGCAAATGTAGATGGTGGATTGGTATCAACAGATGGAGGCTTGACTTGGACTGCACCAATTACCTATAAGGGTGGTGATGTTTCTGCGGAAATCGGTGAGGGTTCTTACTTTGATGCGGCAGGAAATGCGGGTACACAAGGCAAGGACAGTTTAATTGCACCAAAGATTGACCTTGATACTTCATCTAAATCACTTGATGTTACAGGTGGTACAAATGGTGGTAATACGTTTACTAATGGCGACTTAACTGCACATAAAACACATACATTAAAAATGAATATTACGGATCAAAATCCATTGACTGTTCGTGCAGTGATTAATCTAGATATGCTTGATAATTCATTTGGTATTAATGTAAATGGTGTGTCATTGACGAACGGTAAAGTTATTCAATTACAAGCGTCTGATAAAACGCCTCACACAGCGAATCAAGTTTTTTTAACAACTGCCGATGGTAATATCTTTGGTGATGTGGGTACTTCGAAACCTTGGGTTTTAAATGAGCATGGTTTACCTCGTATTCAAGTGGTTATGACTAAAGATGGCGTTCGTTTCTTTGGAACACTTACACCACAGTCAGAACAGCTTATTGAGTTATTCCTACAAGATAAAACGGTTTTAAAATTACCTGATTTTAAAACAGGTGAGAATACGGTTGATTTTATTAACTATGATGGTGATTATGCGGATGGTGTGAAAGGCTCTTTAGAAGTTTCTGCAGGAGGTAATTCATTTACCATTACAGATGCAGATAATTCTTCAAAAATGTATTCAAAAGTATCTATAACATTAGTGGGCAATGGAAGTCTGAATGTGACCCCTGTTCTACCAAAGGGTATGGTTGCTGAGTTTTCAGCAGATGGTAAAACATTAATCTTAAAAGGACAAAATGGCACGGTACTTTCAGGAAAAGATTTTGAAGATGCTTTGCAAAACTTAATGTTTAAAGATGCAGCGAGTAAAAATCATCAGTTTGAAATTACAGTTTATGATGAGGATGGTGTTCCATCGAAACCATTAGCTATTGCTCCGAAGAATGAAGTGGTTACACCAGATGTTGAAGTCGTTGCAGCATTGCAAAGTGAAATTAATGAAGCATCGGTACCTAAGTCGGATGGAACAACTGGGAATACAGTGATTGATGTAGCAAAAGCTGGTAGTCTTGTTAAGGATCAAGATGGTCATTATGTATCTACAGATGCATCGAGTTCATTTAAAATTATTGATCTTGCTGCAAAAATGGATGCCATTATCAAGTCATCAACTGATTTTAATCAGGTTGCAAACTTGTTGGATCAATACACCAATGTAAAAGGCGATGATGCTGTATCTGAAGTCCTGGTGATTAATTGGGAAAAAATTATAGAGGTACTTTCTCAAACATCATCCGATGGTCGTAATTATTTGGATAAAATGCCAAAAGGTTTCACAAGTGCCAAAGGTACGCCAAGTGATTGGATTCTATTTGATGAAAGTTATTCAGGTGAAAAATATCCTGTTAATTCAATGATTCTAAATAACCCTGATACTACAAATTATATTGATGGTTTTAACTTGACGATCAATAAAGTGAGTAATGTTAATGGTTTCCAAATTAATATGTTGCAAGGCGTACTGTTTGAAGATGGGACTCAAATTTCCAATACGGGTGTAAAAAATCAGAATGGACAATATGAATTAGGCGTTGTTGCAGCAGAACAAGATCAGCAGTATTCATTTACACTAAATTCAAAAGTGTTGAATGATACTTCGGAAGCTATTGCTGTAAATGGTGTGAAGTTTAAATCTTCTACATTAGATGCTTATGCTGATGCAGTTATCATGATCAATGGCAATATCGTATCGAAAGTTGATGGTTTCTATCGTTATGTGGAATCTAGTGCAGCGGTGTCAAAAGACTTTAATGTAACAATTACCAATGTAGCAACTGAAGATAAAGAGGCATTTATTACAGGTCTGAAGAGTGATTTGGTAACAAGTGGCAATGTTTTACCAATTGAAGCGACAACACCTGTGGCAGCATCAGCAATGATGTTGACTGATGAAAACGTTGATGGAGGTGAGGTGATTGAATCTGCATCATCAATAACAACTACATCTACTGTGTCTGATGATCAATCAGAGCCATACTTTCTTACATCACTTGCACAATCTGATGATAACTTGATTTTTAGTTTATTGAATGATCATGCATCGGTAGCGAGCAAAGCATCTGTTGTGAGTAACTTCAACGTCGGTTCTTATGCACAAATGGATTTCTCAGCATTATTAACCGATGCAGCAACGCTTGGTAACATTGGTGAGTTTGTGACTGTAAATTACAATGCTGAAAATGATACAGCTGTAGTATCAATAGATCGTGATGGAACAGCAGCAGTGTATCAATCACAAGATGTATTGGTCTTGAGCAATCAAGTAACCAATGTGGCGTTGGATGATTTGTTGCACAATAACCAAATTATTATCTAATCATAGTTTGATTTAAATATTTAAATAAAAAGCTCCTTCGGGAGCTTTTTTGCTGTTTATGTTTTTTATTTTTAAATATTTCAAGCATAGGAGTAGGTATCTTTTCTGACAATAGCAAAAAATGGCTAAGCCAATTCAATTTTTGTGCATATCTATTATTTTTAGATCAACACTGGGACAGTGATCACAATTAAAAAAGGATATAAAAATGACACAGCAAGGTCTGACCGTTAAATATTCATCTCGATATAAAATCATATTGACGACAGCATTTTCATTATCAATGATGGTAACGGTATCGCAGGGTGCCCCAAATCCGCAATTGGATTTAACGCTTTCGGCACATTCACAAGCAAAAATTAAGACGTTGATGAACGATCCCAAAGTATGGCAACAAATTCCGAAAGAAGTTACGCTTTGTGTATATTCACCCGATGGTGCAAATGGCGAAGCTTTTGAACAGGCGACCAGTTATATCAGTGAATTGCCTCGTATTGCACAAGTGGCAAAAGACTTTGGTGTCGATATGAAAATTACTCGACCATCAAAGTTACAGATGCATATTGATTTGAGTTATCCAAAACTGAAAAAAACAGCATCAACAGATATCAAGCTTAAAGTCTATACCGATGAACGTGTACTCACAGAAGATTTCCGTAGTAAGCGCTGTGATGGTGCAGGAATTAGTAATATTCGTGCTCGTCAATTCAACCCATTTGTTGGCAGTATTGATGCCATTGGTGCGCTGCAAAACTATAAACAATTGACCGCAGTAATGCAGGTCTTAGCACGTCCAGAATTTGATGCCAAAATGGTTAATAAAGACTATGAAGTGGTGGGCATTGTACCTTTAGGTGCAGCATATATTATGGTCAATGATCGTAAAATTGATACTTTATCAAAAGCTGCAGGTAAAAAAGTGGCTGTAATGAACTTCGATGGTACACAGAAAAAATTGGTACAGAATATTGGCGCACAGCCCGTTTCAGTTGATCTATTGACAGTAGGCGGTAAGTTTAACAATAAAGAAGTCGATATTATGGCAGCTCCATCTTTATTGTTTAAGCCACTTGAATTAAATAAAGGGATGACCGATAAAAATGGTAATGTCGTGGGTGGAATTATTAAGTTTCCACTGATTCAAGTGACTGGTACGCTCATTATGCACCGCAATAAATTCCCAGCGGGCATGGGACCGATTGCACGGGAAATGATTTCTAAGCAGCTAGCTCCTGCATTTCAATTTGTTGATAAAATTGAGAAAGAAATTCCTGCAAAATATTGGATGGACATTCGTGAAGCAGATAAACCGGGTTATATAAAAATCATGCGTGAAGCCCGTATTCAGATGACCAAAGAAGGCTTTTACGATCCTGCCATGATGAAAATTTTGAAAAAAATACGTTGTAATCAAAATCCATCGAGTTTTGAATGTGCTTTGAATGATGAATAATACGGCTCTATAAAACGCAAATTTCATTGATCAAAGTAAAATAATGATGATTTGAAGGGTTTTATGATGAAAATAGACATTCGTTTAACCACATATTTTTAAGGAAATATGTGGTTTTTTTATTGATCATTTTACGAATATTCAAGATTTGACGTATGCATTAGCGCGCGATTGATTTGCTGTAAGTATTGATTTAACTGCGCTGGATCCATTTTTGATTCTTGCAAGGTGGTGAGCCACTGTATTTGACAGCGTTTTAGGCATTTTGGCGTATTTGAATCTTTAATTTTTTGAATGAGCTGTTTTGCCATGAGTCCACAATGTTGTTGGAGTAAGTTAATCATTAAATGCCGAATTTCATCGAATTTGAGCGTGGAAAATTGTGAATGAAATTGGATATTTTTTATCGGAGTATTTTCTAAATTTGGGGATGCATTTTTTTGAATGGATTTTATTGGTTCAGATTGTTCTATATGGAGAATGAGTAATGGCTCTTCCAAAGGCTGATCAAGTAAAAGGGAACTAATCATTAAATTTTGCTGTGATGTATCTATTTGTTTACTGTTTGATAAATGAGAATGAATAATCAGCCCCATTGTTTCAAGTTGTTGTAATAATTCAGGAGTGGCAAGTTTTTGTTTTAGGTGCGAATTTAACAAGGTAAAATCATGTGTACCAATCAGAAGCAATAAACGGCGTTGACGAGCATTTAAGTTTAAATTGCGTTCCCGCAATGCTTGTATGCCGATTGTTGTTTTTTGATAATGATCCATCGTCTGATTTATCCCTAAGGTTAAATCAGACGAGCTTAATGGGTAAAAATGACACGAGTATTAAATTTTTATTACAAATCAATATTTTAAAGTGTGACTAGGTTTGCGTTTTCTAAAGCCTTACGCAAATATGGATCGAGTTCATCTTGACGCATGAGCCACTGAATATAGTCTTTTGGTAATTCTGCAATCGCTGTACCTTTATGCTTACCAAAGGTAATGGTACGTGGAATACGTGCATCTTCAGAAATAGTATAAAGTTCTTCAATGCTTTGAATGTTTAAACGATGAATAATATGCATCAAAATGTTAGCAGTTAAAATAATATCGGCATCGGCACGGTGAGCGCCTTTGAGCATTTGGCGAGCTTTATCACTGCCTTTACTGATCATATAAACGAGCGCAGAAATATTGTGTGCTTCAGCATCAGGCCAAACCAATCGAGCCAATGCCAAAGTACAAATTGCTTTAAGATTTGATGTATCTACACCAGAATGTTGAATTGTACGAATATCATAATCAATATTGTGACCAATGATGTATTGAGTTTCAGTGGGCAATTTAAAACTCGAAAAATGTGGCTGGTTTTCCAAGTCAGATTCTAAAATATGATGTACCGCCATTGAACCCCAAGAAATTTTTTCATCACCAATGCTATAAAGTTGATCGAACATTTTTTCACGATCTAAACTGAGCTTGGCATTTTCAATTTCAATGGGCGCATAGGCAATCTCGATGGGTAAGCCATTTAGTGTATGGGTTTCGGTATCGAGAATAATGGCTTGCATATTAAGTATCCTAAAACTAAGCAAATGAATCATTCTAATGTACAACTCAGGACGATGGGATTCAATCTTTTCCAATCTTTGAGCTAATTTAAGGATGGTGGATTCAAATAAGTATATAAAAAGCGAATTTTTCTAAAAACCACTTTTGAAAAATTTGTAAAAATGAAGAAAATATCTTGCAGTAAAACAATATTTTGAGTAGTTTTTATACAGAAGCATCATGAATACATTTAGCGTGTATTTATGAAAAATAAAACCAATCAAGGACGATAAGATGACAAAGCATTTACTGGCGGTTTTACTTTCGAGTTCAGCATTGTTACTGACTGCATGTAATGACAGTAATGATGATTATGATACATCAACACCACCAACCAACACATCCGATATCAATACCATTAAAAATCCTGTCGTGGGAACAGCACCTTATACCAAAACAGATATGTCAGCCATTGCAGGCGATAGTGTTGTCATGACCTATAAAATGAAAGGTATAAATGGCAAAGAAGTACAAGCCAATGCCATGGTCTTTACACCACGCACCGCAGCACCTGTCGGTGGTTGGCCGATTGTGGGTTGGGCACATGGAACAACAGGTGTAGCAGATATTTGTGCACCAAGTCGTAATGCGATGAATTCAGCGATTCAAGGTATGATTGCTAAACTATTGGCAGAAGGTTTTGTCGTGGTTGCACCAGACTATGAAGGTCTAGGTGAGTCAAGTGGTCAAGAGATTCATCCATTTTTGAACGTGAAAAGTGAAGGCTATTCTATTACCGATGCGGTCGTTGCAACGCATCAGTGGTTAGGTGCTAAGGCATCTTCTAAGTGGATGTCTATTGGGCATTCGCAAGGTGGTCAAGCTGCGCTAGGTGCAGCACAATATGCGGCACGTGCAAATTTGAATTATAAAGGAACAGTAGCAGTTGCTCCTGCATCCAATTTAGGTATGATTTTAAAAGGTGGTGAAGGGTCTGTCACTGGTGAGGCACCTAATATACAAATTCCTGTCTATGCTCAATTAGATACCTATACAGCACTCATTACAGCAGGACTTAAAAACCCACATCCATCAACAGATTATAGTCAAGTCTTCCAAAAACCGACCGATCAAATTGCTGCACAAGCCGAGTCAGTTTGTGCCGATGATTTAGGTAATTTATTTGGTCAAGCGATGGGGCAATATGCTGCAATTAACAAGACATTGGCAGGTTATCCACGGACTGTGCCAAATTTCCTTGGTTTACCTGTCGTAAAAACATTTATTGATACAGAATCAAAACCTCTATCTGTACTTGTGACAACACCAATTACGATTTATCAAGGAGGTGCAGATACGACTGTACCGAAAGTGGCGACAGATACTTTAATTGGTGATGCAACAAAATTGGGTACAAAAATTCAATATAATACAAACCTTACATGGGATCACAGCACAGCTTATGCATTGAATATTGACAATATTGTTTTTGATGCCAAAGAAATGTTGTCGAAATAAATTATAGCAATATATTAAAAAGCTTTTTAAATTTAAGCGATTTATATTGACCAATTTAAGCTAAGACATTGTTTAGAAAATAATGCATGTGATATTCACATGCATTATTTTATTTAAAACAGACAAAACATCATTCTGTTTAATCAAAAACTTCTGCTACAATACGCGCAATCTTAGCACGGCTTAAAAGCCCTAATTTCATAGGACCTCGCTAATGTTCGCCAATATCTCCGTTTCTGAATTTGATCCAGAAATTGCTCAGGCAATTGCTCAAGAAGATGCTCGCCAAGAAGCGCACATCGAACTTATTGCTTCTGAAAACTATTGCTCACCAGCAGTAATGGAAGCTCAAGGGTCAAAACTGACTAACAAATATGCAGAAGGTTATCCTGGCAAACGCTATTATGGCGGTTGTGAGTATGTTGATATCATTGAACAACTTGCAATTGACCGTGCTAAAGCACTTTTTGGTGCTGATTATGCAAACGTTCAGCCACATGCAGGTTCACAAGCAAACTCAGCAGTTTACTTAGCACTTCTAAACCCTGGTGATACAGTGCTGGGTATGAGCTTAGCTCATGGTGGTCACTTGACTCACGGTGCAAAAGTCAGCTTTTCTGGTAAAACATACAATGCAGTTCAGTATGGTTTAAATACTGAAACTGGTGAAATTGATTACGAAGAAGTTGAGCGTTTAGCTATAGAACACAAACCACGTATGATCGTGGCAGGTTTCTCTGCGTATAGCCAAATTGTTGATTGGCAACGTTTCCGTGACATCGCAGACAAAGTTGGCGCATACCTATTTGTAGATATGGCTCACGTTGCAGGTCTTGTTGCTGCGGGTGTTTACCCAAGCCCAGTACAAATTGCTGATGTAACAACAACGACTACACATAAAACACTTCGTGGTCCACGTTCAGGTTTAATCCTTGCGAAAGCAAACGAAGAAATCGAGAAAAAACTACAATCAGCTGTATTCCCAGGTAACCAAGGTGGTCCTTTGGTTCATGCGGTTGCTGCAAAAGCAATTTGCTTTAAAGAAGCAATGGCACCTGAATACAAAGAATATCAAAAACAAGTAGTGATCAATGCTAAAGCAATGGCTGAAGTATTAATTGCGCGTGGTTATGATATTGTTTCTGGTGGTACAGAAAATCACTTGTTCCTCTTGTCTTTAATCAAACAAGATGTAACGGGTAAAGAAGCTGATGCTTGGTTAGGTGCTGCTCACATTACTGTGAACAAAAATGCTGTACCGAATGATCCACGTTCTCCATTTGTGACTTCAGGTATTCGTATTGGTACACCTGCAGTAACGACTCGTGGTTTCGGTGAAACAGAAGTTCGTGACTTGGCAGGTTGGATTGCTGATATTCTTGATGCGAAAGGTGATGAAGCAGTCATCAATACAGTGAAAGCGAAAGTTGCAACTGTATGCGCTAAATACCCTGTATACGCAAACTAAGTCAATGATTTGAGAAAGCTCCCTCAAGGGGGCTTTTTTTATAGCTGAGGAAAAACAAAGATGCTGACTCAATTTAGAATCTTTCTGCTATAACAGCGTAATAAGGATAATGAAGCGTCAAATTTTGACGATTGATGAATAATATAAAATTCAAGGAAATTAGGTGTATGGTAAATAAACCAAATATTATTATCTCTGAGCAAGATTTGAATCGTCTTGAAACGATGCTTGAGCATCAGACGGTATTGACCCCAACCATGAAACATTTAGAAGATGAGTTGGCACGAGCAGAAGTTGTTGAACCGCAGAAAGTTCCCAGCGATGTTGTCACAATGAATGCTAAAGTGCTGATTACAGTTGCACCTGCAACAGAATCGACAGAAATCACTTTGGTTTATCCGCACGATTTCAAAGGTGAAAAAGGGCAAGTGAATATCATTGCTCCAATTGGTGCTGCAATTTTAGGTTTGGCCGAAGGGCAGGACATTGAATGGCCACAACCTGATGGTCATATGATGAAAGTGAAAATTGAAAAAGTGCTTTATCAGCCTGAACGTGAAGGCAACTATTTGTAAAATTTCAAAGTTATAAATATAAAGACTGAAATTGATCAGATTTAAAAAGCCATTGTATAACGTATACGATGGCTTTTTTATTCACTTGAAATATAGCGGATTAAAAACCACTGGTACTGCCTTTACTTGGATATTTGAAGTCATGTTGAATATTTAGTTCAAATTTCTGTTTGGGTTGGAGTTGAATATTCCATTGGTTGATATTGGGCTGTCCATTCCATGAAGTTGCAGAAGGTTCAATGCTATAACGAGTCTGTGCCGTCAATTTACTATTTCGGCTTTGTGGTGCAGCTTCAAATACAGTCAAATTGACAGGGTAGTTATGTAGGTTTTGAATGTCATAACGTTGTTTTTGCTGTGTCTGAGATTGAGATCGTGCAGGATTTTGAACATCATTTAAATCAGTGATATTGACCTGAATTTGTTCATCTTGACCAAAATTCATTTGTACTGTATCTGCATTATTGTTTGACCAATTACGCTGTCCTACATAGTCGCCATCTCGATATAATTTTACGATGCCAGATGGCCAATTGTTATCTAGTTTTGGTATTTCAGCATTTAAAATAGCTTGTTGACTTTGGCGTGGAATAACCCAAACAGAAATTTTCGCCGTGTATTGATCTGCACTTAAGGGTAGGAAAATTTGTTGACTACTACTGTGAATAGACGCTTTGGTTTCTGAGCGGAATTCAGTACTGAAATTTAAATCTGTTCCCTCAAACTGTGGAAATTGCGGTGTATTATTACGTTCATCTATTTCTTTGTTATTCATTCGAGCGATAGGTGCAGGTGCGACTTCAACCACAGGTGCACTGCCATAATTATTTGAAGCTTCAGGTTGATAGTAGTCGACCCACCATGCTGTTGGCGTCATTTGTTGGGTATAGCTTTTCGGTGTAGAAGTGGATAAAGTTAATTTAACATTATTCCAATCTTCACCGGTTTTCTGCGCAATCATCGCCATACGAGTGAGTTTGACTTGCTTGGTTTGGCTGTTAAGCTCGGCTTTATACATCGGTTGCCAACGTGCATACGGCACCATATAGCTGAGTTTTATTTCACCTTTTTGTGGTGCATTAACATAAAATTTTAAACTGCGTTGATCAAATTGATGATCGCCAATATTATTTAAATCTTGCTGTAGCTCAGAAAGGCGTTGTTCGAGTTTAGCCTTTTCAATTTTAGCTTGATCAATCGCAACAAAAGCATCATAGGCTTGTTTACGCACTTTATCAGCAGAGCCTTCTTTCACATTTCCTAAAAATTTATTTTGTAATTCAGCAGCTTGTATAATCGAATTTTGTTCTAATATTTTAAATTGCGTTAACTCAATTTGTTTTTTGAGTTGTGATGATTCATAACCTGCGGGCTTATCAAGCGCACTATCGGTATGAGACACAGCATTGACCTCAATATTACTGGTTTGATATTGCAATTGGTTGATATCAAAGTTTGCAGCTAAACCATTTAAACTGACCAATTGTTCACCTGCTTGTACAGGAATACTTCGTTCAATTTTTGCCATACTTGGGTAAAGTGTTACTTGTTCAATCGGGGATTCAGAAAGATTCAACGCAAAACTATATTGCGTACTGAGTGTACTAAAAGTCATTAAAATTAATGGAAGTTTTTTCATTCTTATTGCTCAGAACTTATATTTGAAATTGCTTGAATAAAAGAGATTGTAAGGATAAATAAAGTACCTGTACAGATTGAAACTGTAGCTGTGATCGATCGTTTAATTATTGTATTTAAAATGATTGAGTAAAATTGTCTAAAATAAAATAAAGAAATGCTACGAATGACGATTTTTAAGGTCTCTTGATATATACAAAAAAAGCCATCGGGGGATGATGGCTTTTTGCTTATTGAATCGCAGTACTGACTTGTAAATATTTTTGAAAATAGACTTCTCTAATTTCTGCTTTTTGTTCAGTAGAGGTGGCTTTCTGAATTTTATTCCGCATTTCATTACGTTCAGAAGAACTCATTTGTTGCCATACTTCACGCATTTTTTGTTTTTCTAGCTCAGGAAGTTGATTGAACCAATCCATACGCTGTTGTAATGCAATACTTTGTACTTCAGGGATTTCTTTTAAATTCTGATAACGTTTAATAAGCGCAATCTGCTCACTTTCAGATAAAGATTCCCAACTTTCATTGGCAGAGGTTTTAGCATCTTTGGAAAAAATCCAAAAACGTTCAAAACCAGCGAAACTGGTTTGTAAAAAACCAATCGCACAGAGCGCTAAAATCAATTTTTTAGCTGCCATGAGATGCTTTATCCTCACCAAATGCCGTTAACATATCTAGGTCTTCCATCATCTGCGGAGAAAGCTTTGGACTAACAATCACATGTTGATTTTGTGGCTGTTCATTCGCATCAAAGACATTTGGCAAGACTACAAAACCTGTCAATGCTGCAGCTAAAGCAAAACCTGTCATTTTCCAAGCACTGAAGAGTGATGATGGCTTGTCATGGATATGATCTAAAACATTATTCATCACCACGGCTTTATTGCGATGATGTGAAGCAAGTTGGTCAAGCTTGGAAGTCACTTGTTTTGTGAAATCATCGTTATTCATCTGACGACCCTCCCATATTTGGATTTAAATGCGCTAAAGATGAGCGTAAACCTTGTATCGCTCGATGATAATGTGTTTTTACACTACCTTCTGAACAATCCATGATCTGTGCAGTCGTCTGAGTATCGAAACCTTCCCAAGCACGGAGCATAAAGGCTTGTTGTTGACGTGCAGGCAAACGAGCAATGGCTTCTTGGATTTCTTCGACAGCTACGGCTTGATCTAAAAACTGTAATGGATTGGGGGTAGATTCATCCACAATATCCATTGCTTCTTCATCGTCACTGTCTAGACTTACTTTGCGAAACAGTGAAAAAGGTGAAGCTCGACGGGCTTCTTTACGACGCCAATCTTGCAATTTATTGGTTAAAATGGTGTAGAACAGCGGGTACCATTCCTCGGTACTTTTTGCAGCATAAGATTTATAGAGGGAAATAAAAGCTTCCTGTACTAGATCCATGGCAATGCCATTGTGACCTTGTGTTGCACTTTCCATCATCACCAAAGCACGACCAGTCACATCTTGCATGAAATATTTCAGGCGATGTTCAGCTGTACTCGCTTGAGCATTGGCTAGATCAGACTGTTTCTTTGGTGCTAAGTCCATAGAGATGGAAAATCCCGTCATGGGTTGCCCACCATTTAAATAAGCTCGTTACCTATAATAACGCTCTAAAGAGATGGTGGGTTGACATGGTTCAGTAATTATTTTTATCAGTGTAAATGATTTAATAACATTTGAGATGTTTATTAAAGTAATTTCACTTCATTACAGACGTTGACGTACCATTTCAAAGAAACAAATTGAACCTGCAACAGCAACATTCAAAGACTCTTGTCCGCCCGGCTGTGGAATGCTGACAGCTTCAGCATATTTCATTGCAAAATCAGACACGCCTTGACCTTCATTGCCTAAAATCCATACGCATTGTTTGCGTAGACTTTTGCTGTAAAGACTTTCAGATTCATGTGAACTGGTGACATATACAGGAATTTTAAATTGCTGAATAATGTCTTCAAGCACAACATTTTCATAAGTATTGATTGAAAAGTGTGCGCCCATGCCTGCGCGTAATACACGAGGTGACCAGAGTGATGCAGAACCTTTGGTGCAGACAATTTGATCAATACCTGCCGCTGCAGCAGAACGTAAAAGTGTGCCAACATTGCCTGGATCTTGAATGTTTTCCAAAATTAGGGTGTCTTCAGTAAAGTTGAGCGCTTCTGTTGAATGAGGTAAATCTACGACAGCTAAACAAGCCAGTGATGTGCCTAAAGTACTCAAATCTTTATATAAAGATTCACTGAGTACAAATACAATGCCCGTATACTTTGAAAAAATTTCTTCAAAATCAGGGTGGGCAAGGGCATGTTCAGTGGTGAAAATTGACTTGATTATACGGTCTTTTGCAAGCCAAGCAAGGGTTAAATGTGTACCTTCAAGTACAGTTTGACCTTGTTTTTTACGATAGGTATTTTGTTCAATTAAAGCACGTAAGTGTTTAATTTTGGGATTGTCACGTGATTCTAAAAAAATCGTTGGCATGGGAGAGTGTATCCATGAAAAGTAAGTTGGGGCTGTGTAAGACACAACCCCAGAAATGGATTACTCCCTTAAATTAAGAGAGTAAATAAATGAAAATTAGTTGTGGTAAGCAGTCACTAGTTCAACTTCATTTTTAGAGCCAATAACGACAGGAACACGTTGATGAAGCTCAGTCGGTTGAATGTCAAGAATACGCACACGACCTGTAGTTGCCGCACCGCCTGCTTGTTCCATAAGCATACTCATTGGGTTTGCTTCATACATCAAACGTAGGCGACCTGCTTTTTGTGGATCTTTAGTGTCATATGGATATAAGAAAATACCGCTACGGCATAGAATACGGTGAATATCACCCACCATACATGCCACCCAACGCATATTAAAATCTTTCTCACGTACAGAGGTTTTACCTGCTTGAAGTTCTTCAATATAACGTTTTACAGGTGCTTCCCAATGACGTTGGTTTGATGCATTAATCGCATATTCTTTGGTATCAGTAGCAACTTGAATACTTTCAGACGTGAGTAAAAATTCTTGAGTTTCAGGGTCAAAAGTAAAGAATACAGTACCTGCACCCACGGTAAGTGCCATCATGGTTGATGGACCATAAAGGACATAGCCAGCAGAAACTTGTTGAGTTCCCGCTTGCATGAAATCTTCAGATTGCGTTACTGCATTTTTTGCAGGAAGAATCGAGAAAATTGTACCGACGCACATGTTAATGTCGATGTTACTTGAACCATCTAATGGATCAAATAAAACCAAATATTGACCATTTTCTTGCGCAGGGGTAAATTCATCAAGCTCTTCAGACGCTAAACCACCCACATTTTTATTGATTTTCAAAGCATCAATTAAATAATCATTTGAAATTACATCGAGTTTCTTTTGCTCTTCACCTTGCACATTTTCATGTTGTGCACTTCCTAATACACCCGCAAGCGCACCTTTTTGCAAAAGTTGATCAATACGTTTACAAGTATTTGCAATTGTTTCAATAACATCAGCAAGTTCTGGTGTCAGGTTCCCTTGTTGTTGTTCTAAAAATTGGGATAATGTGCGGTATGACATAAAAAAAATGCTCCAAAAGCGATAAATTTCTAACAAATTAAAGAATCTGACCATTTTAGATGAGTTCGGCACAAAATAGAAATCATCCTGTGTTATTTGTCGCGATTTTACACTTGAAAGTCTTTTTTAACGTGCTATGTTAAATATTAAAAGAACCATTTATGGGAGCACTACAATGACAACAGCAAAGTTTGAAGCGACTCCAACTGCAAGTGAAGGTATTGATTTAAAAGATATCAGTGCGGAAAATGTGAAAGATGCTTGGAAGGAGTATCAAGCAAAGCCTGAGTTTAAAGAATTCAATAAACACGATTTGATTGATTCGATGGTGCTTCCTAAAGATGAGAGTACAGAAAAATCTAAAAGTTAGTTCAGAATGTATCAATATGAAAATTGAATTTTTTTATTTAGATATATAACGTTGTAAAATTTTGAGAAAAATATGTCGATTCAAAATCCAATGATCTTGTCACATTCCTTTTTAGCCGATATGTATCAAGATTCTTATTTTCCTAAGCACTTAGTGGATCAACTGAAACACATTTTATTGGATTTATGTCAACAAATTGAAGTGCAAAAACCACAAAATTTAGATGCGTTATATGTATTTACACATGCTGCAACAGAACAAATCAATGCTTTACAAGAGGCTTTTGATGAAGCAGAAAGTGAAATTGAAACAGTGGCAAGAGATAATTTAGGTTCGGATATTTATTTTATCGCACAAAGTTATGGTTTTTTTGATGCAGATCAAGAGGAATTAATTTCACCTCGCGATTGGTGAAATACAAAATCGTATGGATTAATGATTGTGCTCTGTAAGTTGTAATGACTGTATAAAAAATGCTCTAAATTTAGAGCATTTTTTATATCTTATGTTTTATTTCAACAGGGGGGGAACAGCTTCATAATTTAGCTCTACACGGCGGTTTTCTTTCCACGCAGCTTCGTTATGACCTGGATTGATTGGCATTTCTTTACCATAGCTTACTGCTTCTAATTGACCTGCATTGACACCATTAGTCACAAGATAGCTTTGTACGGCTTTTGCACGGCGTTCGCCTAAAGCCATATTGTATTCACGAGTACCACGTTCATCGGTATGACCCGTAAGCGCAAGACGTGAATTGGCATTTGCCATCAAAAATTGAGCATGTGCTTGTAATGTTTGATAGTCGTCATTCGACAAATCACTGCTGTCATAGTCAAAATGAACCACACGTTTCGCTAGAAATGCTTTATTTGCAGCCGTCACACCTTTTGATGATGCACCATTTAAGTTCTGTGCATTCAATGCAGCATCTTCACTTAAACCGTCAGTACTGACAGTTGTTGAACCATTGGGTGTATTACCTGCTTCAATATTTGCTGTTGGCTTTCGGTTTGCACAACCTGTAATGACAAGGCTTGCTGCTAAAAGTGGCAAAGCCAAGTATTTAAATTTATTCATGTTCATCTCCATGACGATTTTTAAAGAGTTCACTGAAAGTAGAGAAATGTAATGACTTTCAGTGTGTTGATTTAGAAAAATGTGCTGTGATGTTCAGTCTTTATTTGGGTGCCCAAGCGGGTTCACGAACTTCACCTTGCTCACTCGGTAAATTCATACGGAAGCGTCCATCCGTTGACATAATTGCCAATAGACCACGGTTGCCTTCACGAGTGGCATACACCACCATTTGCCCGTTCGGTGAGAAACTTGGTGATTCATCTAGGCTCGTTGGGGTCAAAATATTGGTCACACCCGTCGAAATTTCTTGAATCGCAACTTTATAGTTACTACCCGATGGGCGATGTACGAGTGCAACATATTGACCATCGGCACTTAAACTACCACGCGCATTGAATGCGCCACGGAAGGTTAAACGTTTGGTTGATTCATCTGCAAAGGTATAACGATAAATTTGTGCAGAGCCGCCACGGTCAGATGTAAAAATGAAGGATTTACCATCCGGTGCATAACGAGCCTCAGTATCAATTGCGGTGTCTTGAGTCATACGTTTGACTTGGCGAGTGGTGAGATCCATTTGGTAAATTTCAGGATTATCATGCATTGATGCTGTGAACAACATGTATTTGCCATCTGGTGAGAAACTTGGCGCACCATTTAAGCCTTTAAACCCTGCTAATTTTTCACGTGTACCTGTTGCCAAATCTTGCACATAAATAGCAGGGCGCTTAGTTTCAAACGATACATAGGCAATTTTTTTCGCATCAGGTGTCCATGCAGGGGACAAAATTGGATCACGAGAACTTAGTACGGTTTTTGGCTGTTCGCCATCGGTATCGGCAATTTGCAAAGTATAACGCTGTTCAGGTGTTGCAGGATTGCGTAGGACATAAGCAATACGTCCGCTAAAATCACCTTTAATTCCTGTTAATGCTTGATAAATTGTATCACTGATCATGTGTGCAGCAGAACGAATACGTGATGCGGGAACAGTGAGTAACTCATTGAGTAGAAAATTTTGTTTTTCTACATCATACAATTGGTAGCGTATAGAGAATGAACCATCAGCATTTTGCTTTGAGTCACCTAAAACCACATAAGGCACGCCAGCCGCTTTCCATGCTTCAGCATTGATATTGTCTAAACTTGCTGTTGCTGGTAAGTTTTTTGAGGCACTGGTAAAACGCCCTGAGCGATTTAAATCTTGTTCAACCACAGGATAAATGGCTTGGTCATTGCTAAATGGAATAATTGCAATTTTAGGTGCACGTTCAGGTGCTTTAGCAATTTCAAAATAAAGCTGAGCATTGGCAGTGCTGATGAATGCAGGGCCAATGGCTGCAATCATTGCCAATCCTAAAAAATGTTTATGCATCATTTTCATGGGTCGTTGTGTACTCAAATATTGGTTTTTTAACTGTGTAAGCTTTGTAGCATGAAGACATGATTTTAATCTATATAAAGCATGTAATTATGAAGTGAAAATGAATTAAGAATATTTTGTATAATTCTTCAGCCATTTATACCCTAAATTATGCATAAAATTATAAAAAACTCCCTACCGAAGCAGAGAGTTTTCAGATTTATTTTACCGTTAAGGTTGTTTTAAATGATCGGGCTTGTTTACGTGCTTCAGAGTCATCTGGCATTGGGTACGGTGCAGCGGCGCGAACTGCTTTTTCAGCAGATGCTTTGACTGCTGGGTCTGATGCATTGACTGAGACATTCGTAACATTACCGTTATTGTCTAGAATAACAGACACAGTTGCTTTTTCATCTGCTTTATCTGGTGGATTCCAACTGCTTTCTACTTTACGTTTAAAGGCTGCAACAGCATTGCCTGCCACTTTTTTTGCATCGGCTTTGTTTTTAGCCGCTTCTTGCGCAGCTTTTTCAGCAGAAGACTCTCGTTCAGCAGCTTCTTTCGCAGCTTTATCTTTTGAAGCTTGTGCATCACGAGCAGCTTTTGCTTGAGCGTCTTTATCTTTTGAAGCTTGCGCATCACGGGCAGCTTTTGCTTGAGCGTCTTTAGTTGCTTTATCTTTTGAAGCTTGAGCATCACGAGTAGCTTTTGCTTGAGCATCTTTCGCGGCTTTATCTTTTGAAGCTTGCGCATCATGAGCAGCTTTTGCTTGAGCGTCTTTAGCGGCTTTATCTTTTGAAGCTTGAGCATCACGGGCAGCTTTTGCTTGAGCGTCTTTAGCTGCTTTGTCTTTTGAAGCTTGGGCATCACGAGCGGCTTTTGCTTGAGCATCTTTAGCAGCTTTATCTTTTGAAGCTTGCGCATCACGAGCAGCTTTTGCCTGAGCGTCTTTCGCGACTTTGTCTTTAGCAACTTGAGCATCACGAGCAGCTTTTGCTTGAGCGTCTTTCGCAGCTTTGTCTTTTGAAGCTTGAGCATCACGGGATGCTTTAGCTTGAGCATCTTTCGCGGCTTTGTCTTTTGCAGTTTGTGCATCACGAGCAGCTTTTGCTTGAGCGTCTTTCGCGGCTTTGTCTTTAGCAACTTGTGCATTACGTTCAGCTTTTGCCTGAGCATCTTTCGCAGCTTTAGCTTGGGCTTCTTTTGCTGTTTGAGTCGCTTTTTCTCTCGCTGCTTTTTCAGTTGCCGCTTTCATTTCAGCTTCGGCTTGAGATTTTTCCGCAGCACTTTTCGCCTGTTTTAACTTTTCAGCAGCTTCTAAACGTGATTTTTCAGCCGCCGCAGCTTTTTGACGTGCAGCATCCGCAGCTTCATTTTTTGCTTTGCTTGCAGCAAGCACCGCCAATTGTACTGCCGCCGCGGCTTGAGCATCATCCACAGCTTTTTGTATATCGATTTGAGCTTCATCAGGCTGAGTCGTTGGTATATTAGGTGCATCAGGTGTGGGTTCAGCCGTTTGCTGAATGGTTGCGGCGACTTCAGTATCTGCTGTTTCAGTTGAATCTGATTTGATGAGGGGTTTTGGCTCGGGTGGCGGTAAGTCCTCTGGTTTAATTAAAACCATTTTTATTTGCTTCGGTGGTTCAGGTGGTTTACTCAATCCGAGAAAAAGTAAGCCAACAATCGCCACCACATGGACACCAACGGTGAAACCCAGTGCAATCGCTTTTTCTTTAGATTGTGGCTGTTCGATTTTTTTCATAACTTACTTTACAGACTCTGTCAGTAATCCAACTTGATTTAAACCTGCATCTTGGAGTGTCGCCATAAGTTGAATGACTTCACCATATGGGCGAGATTGACTGCCATTAATCAGAACGCTGTACTGTTTTTTATCGTCTTCGGCTTGTTGCTGATTTTCAGTTAAAACTGTCTGTAATTCTTCAAGGCTGATCACGTCATTTTGATGAGTTTTATCTTCAAGTTTAATTGTTCCATCGGCTTCTAAAGTGACAATAGCAGGGCGTTCTTCCGATTGAATTGGATTGTTATTGGCTTGGGGTAAATCAACTTTAACCCCTGTGGTAATCATAGGGGCAGTCACCATGAAAATCACCAAAAGCACCAACATCACGTCAATATAAGGGACGACATTCATATCACTTTTTAATGGTTTTTTAACGCGTTTAAAGCGTCCAGAACGCTGAATCGACATTAGTCATTGTCCTGTGTTGAACCCACAGACTGACGTTGTAAAAGCGCCACCATTTCTTCTGAAAATAATGCACGGTCTGTGTAAATTTCTTCACCTTTTGCCGTGTAATGGTTAAATGCCAATACAGCAGGAATTGCGGCAAATAAACCAATAGCTGTTGCAATGAGGGCTTCGGCAATACCGGGGGCAACGGTCGCAAGCGTCACTTGTTCAACTTGTGCCAAGCCAATAAAGGCATTCATGATGCCCCAAACGGTACCAAATAGACCAATATAAGGTGCAACTGAACCAATACTTGCTAACGCACTTACGCCATTTTCAATACGACTTTGATCACGGCTTAAACCTACGCCTAAAATACGTTCAGTTCCTTCAATCATAGGCACTGTATCGGCATGGCGTTTTTTGAGTTTGAAAAATTCACTCAAACCCTGATAAAAAATATCTTCTAAACCATCGCGTTTAGAGTTGAGTTGTGCATTGTTATACAGTGTATTTAGTTCAGCACCTGACCAGAAGATTTTTTGAAAATGCTCATCACCTTGACGAGCTTTTTTATAGCGCATATGCAACGTAGCAATCAAATACCAACTAAATAATGATGCGAAGACTAAGATCAGCATTACCAGTTGAACCACAGGACTTGCCTGTAAAATTAAATCAGAGATGTGTAACGAGCTTTCCAATTGTGTTGCCATAGTTGCATGTGCCATTCATATTTTTTATTGCTGAGCCAATTCACGTTGAATCAGATCACGGATTTCATGAGGAATCCGTTGTGGTTTCATGGCAGCACTAATGCACGCCAATTCGACCTCACCGGAAGCAAGCATGATTTCACCACGATATATATTTTGTTGCAATACAAAAGACGTGGCTTTACACGAAACTACACTTGCTGTAACAGTAATGAGGTCATCCATGAGGATTGGGCGTGAATATTTGAGCCCAATTTTGTGAACAACGAAGTTATAATCTTTTTGATGCCAATAATGACTGATGCCAGAAGCACGTAACCATTCAGTACGCGCGCGTTCCATGAAACGGATATGATTGGCATGGTAAACGATCCCGCCGGCATCTGTATCTTCAATATATACTCGGATTTGAAATTCAAATTTATTCGCCATGACTAACACCATATTTAAAATTAAATATTAATATATTTCAATATATTAGTTGATACTTACCAACTTATGATAAAAGCTGAAATGTAGTTTCTTTTAATTTGTAGACGCATGGTAGACGATAAAATAATAAGGTATATTATTGCGAATTATTGCTTAACTTAATTTTACTATGACCAACACAAGAATAAAACTCACAAAAACGTATATAGATAATCTCAGTGAGACTGGTATCTATCGAGATAGTGAATTAATTGGTTTTGCTATTCGCGTCAACACAACTTGTAAAACGTACATTGTAGAGAAAAAAGTTAATGGCAAAGCTGTCAGGTCTACGATTGGTCTACATGGAAATCTAACATTAGCTCAGGCGCGAATTTTAGCACAGGGTGTACTTTCACAAATGGCGCAAGGTTACAATCCAAATCAAATTAAAAAAGAAAAAAGAGAACAATTAATTATCGATGACAGAGTATCAAAACAACAACCCACATTAGCAATTGCCTATGATGAGTATTTAAAGCATAGAAAACTAAAAAGTAGAAGTTTAGAGGACTATAATCGAACAGTAAGTCAATATTTAGTCGAGTGGAGAAATTTAAAACTTATTGAAATAACTAGAACCCATGTACAAGAAAAATATGCAGAGCTCACCGAAAATAGTCCAGCACAAGCAAATATCGCAATGGCTGTATTCAGGGCAATATTTAATTTCTCTGTAGAGCACTTTCTTGATGAAAATGATAATTCACTGATAAATACAACCAACCCTGTTTCAACTCTTAAAGCCAAACGAACATGGAATAAGATCAAACGCCGTAAAGGGTATGTGAAACAAGAGCAATTAGGTGATTGGGTTAATGCTGTTATGAATTTCACAGCTTTACGCCAAGAGCGAAATACTGTGAGGGATTTTTTATTAACCTTGGTTCTAACAGGTTTTAGGCGTAAAGAGTGTGAAACTTTAACTTGGGATGCGTTGGATTTAAAATATGGATGGATTACATCACTAGATCCTAAAAATGATGACCCTCACACCTTGCCAATGGGTGATAGGCTTTGGGAAATGATGAAAAGTCGAAAAGAGCAGCAATATAATGATTATGTGTTTGCTTCACCGCGGTCAAAGCTAAAAGGCTATACAACACACTTATATGAAGCTAAAGCAAAAGTTATTGAATCGAGTGGGGTGGAGTTTACTTTTCACGATCTACGAAGAACATTTAGCTCTATTGCTGAAAATTTAGATTATGGCCAATACACAATAAAGCGACTTTTAAATCACACTGTTTCATCGGATGTGACCGAGGGTTATGTTCAGATTAGTGATAAAAAATTAAGAATGGCTATGCAAGAGATTGAAGATATTGTTTTTGCAGGGTATGAAAAAGGGGATTAAATCCCCTTATGCTGTGTGTTGTAGTTTTTTACCACCAAAAAAATCAAGAACATCTGCTTTCTTGTATAAGACTTTCCGAGTTCCTTTAGGTTTTGTATATGGTATCCCACCACCATCACAGCGTTTTAATTGCAACCATGGTAAAGATACCTCAAAAGTAATAGCAATGGTTTCAGGTGGAAAAGCAGCATCAACAGGTGAAGCCCAAAATTTAATAGCCTCAGCAGTTTTTTGCTCGATAGACATTCTATCCAATTTCGTTAAACGGCTCATCATGACACCTCCTTCAAACTTTGAGCGATTGCATCAAAATCAATTTTCGCTTTAGCCCAAATTGCCTCTGCACCATCCTCAGTAAAATTAATTGAAAATAAGAAAAAACCATGTGGTGCAATCGGATTCCATTTTGATAAATCACACCCATCCATAATTTCATCAAAGTCATCACTACTTACAGATGTTTCTAAATACATTTTTACAGTGACAATATTGAAGTGGAGCTTTAATTCATCCCAATCGGCACCTGTGATAGATTCAGTATCAGCGCCAAAATTAGATTCCCAATAAGCACCAACTTCAGGATGAATCCATTCACCATGATTATTACACTCAACTTCAACCGGCAATAGTTGATTAATTTTCTCAATCATGATTTATCCCCTTGCTTGATACGAGTGCCTGCCTTAATTTCCTCATCCGTAGCAGATTCTTTAAGCCGAAGAACAACAGGACCTTCACGGAAGTCATCTGAAGTAAGTTGACCATCTAATTGTTCGCGCTCTTTTCCTGTTAGATTTCGCCACTTAGCGATCGACCATGTACCTTTTAGAATCCCGATAGGCATACCCACACATAAAGACCCAAAGCTATATCCGTTTTCTCTAAGCCAAGCTTGTGCCGCGTATAAAGCAGAAAAAGTACCGACCTTATCAAATGTAATTTCAGTCATGACTTTGCTCCTGTGCTTCGATCATGGCTTTACAGTGTGCAGCAACATTGTTCGCTTCAGTTTCTGTATTGAAAAACTCCCAAGTGCCAACATCTTGATTATCTTCATCCCAAACTTTTGCAGCATATTTAGATGGCAAGTCAAAATAATCACGGCATTTAACTTCTTGAGCTTCACCAATATCAAGATCAGTAAGAAAATGGTCAGGCTCATCTATATACATGCCTTCGCTTTCATCGTAATAATAATAATGTCCAATTTCAGACTTCGGCACCAAAACAAAACCTTCAGGCACCGTTTGAGCCTTAGCATTCAACCACGAATTAAATAACTCCCCATGATGAGTACAGGCTTGATAATTACAACTTGGTAGTAACGCCCAATACTCGGGATATTTTTTGCGATAGTAAGCATTAAACTTGTCATGTTCAGTAATTTCCTTTACATCCCACTCGCACCAAGCGCTTCCCATATTATCTGTTTCAATAAGACCTGTTTGACCACACCAACATTTAACCCTGTCATCTTCATACAAGTGGTCTTTAGTGCCCTTAATTGTTTCAACGTGGTGTTCAGAGCGTTCGCATATTGGGCATTGACCAAGCCAACTGATTTTTAATTTTTGAATATCCATCACGCCACCATCCTTTGATTTGCCTTTTTAAGCTCTTCAATAAATTCTTTGCCAATTACTAACCAGTGATTTAAATAATCATTCCATAAAATCTGACACGCCTTATTCATCTTGCCATTTTGCCAAAGTACAATTTGTCTGCGTTCTTTACACATCTTCGGATTGATACAAACCATTGAGCCATCGCTGTTTTGTTTCGCTTTGTACCCCAACACTGTGATAAACACAGTGAAGAGGGTGAGGTGGGATTTAGGTATTTTTTTCATGAAGCCACCTGCGAACCTTGATTTTCCAATTCAAAGCGACGCTTCTTCACAAGGTCCATCAGCTTTGGCTGAATATCAGCATGACGAGAACGAATTTCAGGTAAAAGTTCATTTAACTCACGTTCATTTTGAGTATTCTGAATTCGCACCATTAACGATGGTGGTTGCTCTGCATATACTTCTTTTTGATCATTTAGTTCAATCAATCGCTTATTCATAGCCTGAATGACAGGTTTGCGCTGTTCCTCATTCCAAGATTTTGTATAGCGGATTTGTGCATTAACTTCGATTGGTGTTTGAGCATTAGCTACTGCGTCAAGAATTGCGTCTAAATGCTCTTGATGTTCAGGGTCAGACTCGCCTGGCTCATCAGTTTCATTTATCAAGTTGTCTTCAGAAGTGGTCACATTCTCTTGAGAGATAATCTCAATCTTGGGTGCATATTGCTCAGGATCTAGTTCAAGCAATTTTTCCTCAGTTAATTTGCATAACTGTTGAGTATGCTCACGCTCTAAATGACCATTGGCAAAAAACACCGGGCGTAATAACAGAACAGCTTTTGTTGTTGTACATGCATTGATTTGTGCTGTGAATTTTTCAACAATTTTCAGAGGATCTTCTTCAATTGCTTCAACTTCATCTACCGTAAAAGTGTGTTTGGTTTTCGGCTTAGGTGTAGTATCAACCTCCCAAGGCGTATCTTCGCTTTCTACACCTGAAGGCTCAACGTCAGCAATGGCCACAGACGTATCAGCAGTCTTTTTCCGTGATTGGCGTTTTTTGGTTTCAACAGGTTGGTCTTCAGTGTTTTCAACCACATGACCATAGCCTTTTTGAAGATAGATCGTATTTTCAAAACCTAAAACCTTTTGGATCGCCTCGAGCTGTTTACTTGCATTCTCACGATCTCGTTGTGCAAATCCGGCTTTAACATTTTCTACGAGCTGAGTGTTACTGCTACAGAACTGAGTTAAAGTAACTCGGTTGAAGTTTTCTACAATACAAACCTCTTGACCATCTACTAATTCATCGAGAGAAAAGGGCTTTAGGAATGTAATGCCTGCTAATTCAATAGAATCAATTTTGATAGAGAACTCATAACCAGGCATTGCAAAAATAGTGGCAGGGAATTGATCCAAGCCATCAAAATCAGCCAATTGATCTACAGCACGACACATGATCTTTTTGCCGGCCATTAATGCAGAAAAAGCTTCATTACCATTTAGAATATTCATGCCGGAGTTCCTTCTTTTGCTAACTTATCAATTTCAGCTTTAACCGCATTTAACTGACTTGATTCGATTTGAGTTAAAGCATCTACACCAAAATGCTCGCATATAGTTTTCACATCGAGACCACGCTCATCGATGAAAGCTTGTAGATCGTCGCGCTGTTGATCTGTCAGACCATTGAATTCAGGCGGGCTAATCCAAGAATCACGTTGAGTGTCGAAAGTACACTTTAAGAATTTGGAGCGTGCGACCATAACTTGGCGCATGTTTTGGTAATAGATGTGCTCTTTATCTAATTTCAGCGTTTCAGTAAGTTGATTTAGATCACCTGCATGCATTGCCTCTTCACAGCTTTGCTTCCAATTTTCAAAATCCTCAAGAGCTTTTGCATTTGCAAGTTGAGCAGGTGTAAGGGTATTAATGTGTGCTTTTGCATCTCTAATTAAATCAGCCAAAAATGCAGGATTAACTTTAAGATCTGGAACCCATACCTCACCAGTCTCACCGCCTAAAGCACCTGAATTTTTCGCATGATGGGTAGGAGATGGCTTGAAATTGATCACACGAGCATTTTTACCTTCGCCTGTTGTCACAGTAGTCATATAGCCCATGATGTCTGCAATACGATAAAGCTCATTACGATTCTTACCACCCAACTCAGGGCGATAGATGACTTGATCACCGTTTTGATCTTCCGAAGCATGTGCAATAAATACAACATCCTTGCCGAAGCTTAATAGGGTGTTGATGTACTGCTTAAACTTCATATTTGCTAAACCTTGAGCTTTTAATTTCAAAGCTCCATCTGACTGACGATTTGTAGAAGTTTTAAGTAGATGGGTTTTAATGGCTTCAAGCATTGCACCAACAGTATCAATAACTACTGTGTTATATGGGGCAAGGTCTTGTTCTTTGATATTTTCAATATCAGACCATTGCTGAACAGGAACTACTGCACCACGACGTAGTTCACCTGTGCGATGTGCACCACGGTCAAAGTCAAAAGAGATAGCATTATCAGCAGTAAAGCCAAGTGATGTTTTACCCAAACCTGGATCTGCGTAGATATAGGTAATAATTGCGCTGATATTTAGAGCTTGGTCAGCAGGGATAATATTTAATGACATGTGATTCCCCTTAATTATATTTAGCATTGTTATAAGCAATGCGTTGGTTTTTGCTGTAGTGGTTGTCACGTTGGAAGCACGGCTTACTAAACATGATTGCATCGGCTTGGCGTCTCTTAAATTCAGGAATACCTGGTAATGACTCCAAGCTTTTACGCAAGTTTTCATTCAAAGTTTTAAGTTCCAACAACCAAACAACATAGCTAATTTTTAGCTTTGTTAACGCTGTACCCTTATATTTGCCAAAAGGCATAACTTCCACTTTTGGAATAGATGTAGTCATTTAAACGCCCTCCAACATACGGTTTTGAAGCATGTGAGCCACCAACATTGCATTGATAGTCAAATGGTCATTGAAGTCGGTGAAGTCCGAAATCTCATTGCCTGAATTGTCATAGGCTTGATCTACAGCAAGGTCTAGGATTTCAGCATTCATGAAATCACTGCCTGGTACACCGTAGTCATCTTCAACAGTGTTGTATTTGAAATTCACATCGAGTGTGAAGCCATCTAAGCGAACGACTGCAGTACCTGTATTTTCTTGAAGAGTCATAGCCGCTACAGCATTTTGAGCAGGGGCGTGTACAGGAACTGATAACTTGTACTCTGTAAATTGAGGGTTATAAGCAAGTGCGGTAAATGTAAGTGCACCTGTAGTGAATAAACCGCTGAGAGCAACGATTTTGATAAACCCGAATCGCTGTACACGATGTGTAACAGTAGGGTTGATTGATGTTGGTTTTAGATTCATAATTGCCTCGTTGTTGTGAAAAGCCCGTTTGATGTCAGAGTCGCGGGCTTTTTGTTTGTTTACGAGATTTAGTTTACCAAAGGAAACTATTAAGTCAATAAAAAGTTTATTATGGGAAACATTATTTTTATTTAAAGAAACTTTTATGTTTTAATAGGCAAAAGAAAACCCACTATCAAAGGTGATAGAAATGAGTATGCAGCTTTCGAATGAAATATTTGAGTGGCGTAAGCAATTTGTTGAAAAACTATTACTGAATGGCGTGAAGCCTGAAGATATAGAGAAGCAGGTACGTGCCGCACAGACACTTATTTTTGGGAATCACATTGGTACGGTAGTGATTGAATGCCCACTGAAGGTTATGGATGAGCTAAAAACCACTCTTTTAGAATTTTCACAAAAGAGTGGTTGCCTGGTGATTTCTAAGGTTAGTTGTTAAAACACGCGCGAACCTCCAGCAACTGGTTTGTGATACACACGCCCCTCATCACACACTTCTTCAATTTCTGCGTGTGATTCTTTATAGGCTTTAACCCAATCAGATGCAGTAGTTTCCTTATTGGCAAGTTTTGATTTAGTAAGCTCTAAAGCTAGGGCTTCTATAATTTCAGGTTTCATATTTTCTCCGGTATTTATGAGTGTTTGAGATCAATGTTGGTGCAGAGTCTCACTTTCATAGTATCAGGGAAAATATGGATTTATTAAAAAGAAAACCCATCACAGGGATGGGTTGTTTGGAGTCTTTAGAATGATTGGTATTACAAATGACGGGCAGTTAATAGAGATTACGAACTTATCTTCCTTGACTGGTGTGAAGCTTGTTGGAGTTCTGGTGACTGATTCACATGATTTGAATCCAGCTTATTTGAATATCTCTAATCATTTTTACCGCAAAGACTCTCAACAGCTTTGTAACTTAGCTCTACACGCTTTACGTACAAATCAGAGCCCGCTCCAACAGATGAGTGAGCAACTTTAATAACCTCATACATTACACCCTCATCATCTTCATCAATCTCAATCCACTCACCAATACGTGGGTGGGTTTTGAATTCTCTAGCATAGAGCGACTTTGGTTTAGGTTCAGAAACATCAATAACAATTAGGGTATTCATATTTTCTCCGGTATTTATGAATGTTTGAGATCAATGTTGGCACAGAGTCTCACTTTCATAATATCAGGGAAAATTTGGATTTTTAAAAAAAGAAGACCCACGCAGAGTGGGGTGATCATACTAGCGTTAAAATGATTAAAACTTAATTTTTGATCAGACGCTTATTCTCAAACATTTTTTCATCTGCTTCTTGGGCTGCCTCTAATAAAGTGTAAGCCGGATTACGAATTGCGAAGCCAACAGCGACACTAATATTAGCATTTGTAAAAATTTTCTGAATTCTATCTAATAAAAGCTCTGCGCCTTCCTTTGTATTTTCAATGCTGAGAATTGCAAACTCATCTCCACCTAAGCGAGCCACAACATCATTATTACGAACACATTTTTTTAATAAAACTGCTGTATTTTTTATTAATTCATCTCCAATAAAATGTCCAAGCTGATCATTTACAGTTTTTAAATTATTAAGATCAAAAATGAAAATTGCAGCAGGGTGACCATAACGTTTACATCGGGCTTCTTCTAATGCAAGAAGTTGATCCCATCCTCTGCGATTAAATAATCCTGTTAAGGAGTCGCTTAATGCTTCGGCTTCAAAAAGCTCTTTTTGACGTTTCTGTTCATTTTCCCGTAATTCAACTTGCAAGATATAGCTTAGAATTTGACCTAGAAGATTAATTAATTCCTCTTCTAGTAGTAGTGCTTCGGATTGTGGATTGGGGTCAATAGCACAAAGAGTACCAAATAAGGTTCCATCTTCTTTTATAAGTGGTTGACCTATATAAGCTTTAATATTAATTTTTTTTGCTATAGGCGCGTTTAAGTATAAAGGTATTTCTTCTGAATGAGGGGCTATTTTAGGAGCTTTTCCTAAAACCATATGAGAGCAAAATGAATCCGCCCATGAGAAAACTTGTCCCGGCGTAACATTATAGCCTTTATCTTCACTTTGAAGGACGATCCAATTATCACCCTCGGTCCGAGTGATCATCCATAAATCAAATCCAAATTTCTGAGATAAAAATTTTAAAACAGTTTGCCCAGCTTCTTCAAAGTTTTTAAAAATTATATCTTCCATTCATTCGGCCTATTTTTACTGTTTATATTAAAAAATACTTATAGTGTATTGCTTTTCACAAGGCAATATAATGAAAACCTTGCTAATCGTAAAGAATATCTGAGTCGCATTAAGTTATACATGCAAATTAAACATGTAATAAGTTTTTCAAAATTTATTACATGTTTATCTCAAATACAAAACTTATACATCCGAATACTTTTCTACAAACTCATCCACCCAGCCTTGTGCCACTTCAAGATTAGTAATATCTGCTAGCTTTAGATTGGTTTCTTCTGCTTCATTAAATCCCTCAATAATAGCTTCAAAGATATTTGCTTCACTAATGACTTCGCGTGCCATTTCCGCAGCATCATAGCTTTGCTTAGCTTTTTTAAGCGAGACTATTTGTTTATCAATTCCCGCACCAATTTTTTCTAATGCCAATTTAAATTCTTGACGATTAATTGTGAGTGCGGTTTTTGATTTATTGAGTGTTGCGATCATTGCGTTCTCTTTTTTGGAAATATTAATTACCCAGCACGATAAAATTAACAAGCAAATGAGTACGTTGTATCGAGTCCATAGCTTTAATGCAAAAAGGATTAGAGCATTCAAGCTCTAATCCTTGGTTAAGTGTTATTGAGTGGGAGAGCGCTTGAAATTCTCATCATTCATACAGTGGCTTAAGCTGTCACGAAGAATCCCCATCATTCTGTAAATATGCTCAGGTTTTTCCATAAATATTTGATTATTACCCTGAATCTCTAAGCCAGAACGCTCTAATTCATTTCTGCGAGAATCATCAATTGGAACAGAAAATTGAATAGTGTGGCGTTTACGATTTACATCGTATCTAAATAACCATCTATTATTTTTTCCTTGGTATAAAACAGAGTAATAGCTTTCGGTATCTCTTCCGATTAGCTCAATATCAGGGAAAAGTTCAGTCACAATACGAAGGAGATCCTGTTCATCCTTTGTTGTAATTATTTTTTCATTATCAGGATCAACAATGAAATCTACTACTTGTTCTATATTTTCTTCATCAACAATAGTTTGTTTTTGTTCTACAGGTTGAGCTGTAATAATAGTAGGAGATGATAAGCCTTTTACAACAGTATCACTAATAGCTTGCTCAACTGCTTGCTTTACAAATGGCTGTATAGATTCAAGGAATTTAGTATTTAATTGTCTAGGGATGTTTGCTTGTTGTGCAACGTATTTAACAAAGTCTAAATCTACCTCATTAATACTACGCTTAATAACGGATTTAAATTGTTGAATATACTGATTTTCCTCAGCAAAAAATCTTAATTTCTCAGCATGAAAATTATCATGTTTGAATTCTGCTAATTGAACTAAATCTTCAGCTTTACTCTTGGTGAAATCCACAGTCAAAAATGGTTTTTCATCCATTACATTTGTGTTAATTAAGTCTGTAAAAAATCTCCATTCTTTACCATTTGTGATGGCTCCAATAGTTACACCTAAACTACTATTGAAATATCTTGATAATTGCGGGGCGTGGTTTGTTAAATTGGCCGCATAAGGCTTAGCTTCAATAAACATTACAGGTTTCCCATTACAATAGAGAGCATAATCTACTCGCTCTGTAGCTTTAACTCCTGGGAAATCTGCAGCAAATTCAGCTAATACCTTTGTTGGATCGTATGGATTAAAGCCCAAGATATCAAGTAAAGGTAAAATTAATGCTTGTTTTGTTGTTTCTTCGGTAGAACAGTGTTCACCAACCTTTTTTACGTGCTCAATATGACCTCTAAGTCTTAAAATAAAATTTTCCATAAATCCCCCAGTGTTGTTAATGCAATTATTAAAATTAAGCTTTACAAGTATTTCTATTGATTAAATTTTCACTAAAAATATCAGGGATAGTCTTAGTTAACTTAAACCTAATCAGTAATATGTATCGGGTTTACAGTTTTTTAATTATCACCATTTCTCAATTCGTGCGATTTGCCACACCCAACCATAAACTTGAAAGTCTTGTGCAATACGTTCTTCGGCAGTCAAAATAATTTCAGGATATTCGTCAGCATTATCTGAAACAGCACGTACACCACCTAAAGGCAGCTTGTATAAGCGCTTAGCGAAATTAAGACCGCCAATACAAATTACAAAAATACGACCATCCTTAATTTCTTTACGACCTAAATCAATATGAATTGTATCTCCATCTTGAATAGTGGGTGACATTGAATCACCTGATGCTGTAGCCGCGACCGCATTATCTTTACTGATAGATAAGCTTCTTAATATTCCCTTTGATATACGCAATTTACGTTTTTCATTAGCAATATGCTCGTTAATTGCGCCTGATCCACAGGCAAATGAGAAATCCTTGAAGAAGGGGATCTCAACTTCATCATCGTCCAATGGCGTATTATTGTCCCACACCTCAGCTGATTGAAAGTTTTGCCCCGTATCAGCAATACCTGTGAGTAGCCAATTTTGTGAAACCTTAAGAATTGTCGCCAGTGGTGGTAAAAATTCAGCTTTAGGGGTGTTTGTGCCTGAAACCCATTTGGAGACAGCTCCCTTGGTTGCACCAGTGGCCTCAACAATATCAACCTGCCGAAGATTTAATTCTTTCATTCTCTGAATTACTCGGTCGCTAATTGTGGCCATATAAAAATCCCCTTCTAATGTTTCCTATAGTAAACAGACATATTGATTGTTGAAGAAACTTATGGTTTACTATTAGAAACTAATAGTTTATCAAGGTAAACCATGACTGTTGATGATTTAAAGCTCTATTACAGAGTTAAGACGGATACTGAGTTAGCGCTAAAAGTTAAGTGCACAAAAGGGGCTATTAGTAAGTGGCGCAACAAAGGTATCTCATTAAAAACTCAAGCGGTATTACAACTTCTTACTAATGGAGAGGTCAAAGCCAACCCACAGGTATTGAGCGCTTAAAGATCCCAATAAATAAAGTATCGCTATTAAAAGCTCAAAGATAAACGTGAAAGAAAACAAGGATTTCACAAATGGAAATTAATTTAAGTCGTGAAGCTCAGAATGCAATTTGGCAAATGATCAGCAAGACACCGGGTTTTACACCTAAGGATATTGCTCAAGTGGTAGGGGATTCACATAACACGATTTGCAATTACGCAAATATCAATATGCCTAACCATTTACCAAGCCTAAAAAAGCTTGAAGCGATTCTTTATTACACGCAAAACCCTGCGCTATTAAAGATTTGGGCGCATGAACTTGGTTTTGCTTTAGTGCCTGTGACTTGTGACCGTAGTAAGCATCATGAGTTATCAATTTTTGAAGCGATGATGCAACACAACATTAAGTCAGGAAAGGCGAACAAGGTTGTTTATGAGGCGTATGAGGATGGGGTCATCACACCACAAGAATATGAAGAAATTCATCAATTGACTTTGCATCTAATTGAATTAGCAACTGCGGTAGATCAAGCCGCTTTAAAACAAATGAAGAAATACACGTCAGGGTCTGAAATAGAAAAAGCCTGATCTCGTGAATCAGGCTTTTAATAATTCAAAACAGAGAGGAATTGAATATGAAATCAAATATACCAAAACATCCTTGTGCTAACAAGTGCACAGATTTTAAAGAAGAGCAGTGTAATACCTGTTTAATTCCCACTAATTCGATGGAATTGGAATCGACCGAGAATGACTTCTTGGTTGGTGATGTGGTTGTGCTAATCAATGGTGATGATGACTCACTTTACGAGTTCTCAAAAGTGAATACGGTGCTAGATGCAAAGTGTTATATCGCCAAACCTAGAAAGGCAAAAATGTTATGCGTTTGGATTCGTGAAATCCGTCCTGCATCAATTATCGAACTCAATGCTAAACGTCGTTTAACCGAAGCTGAACAAGCTTTAGCGGAGGTTTCATGAATAGTCAATTTCAAAGACAGCCTGAGTTTAAACAACAGCAAAGTGTGCAGTCATTCTATGAACCTGCATTACGTGTGTTGAACGAAGTTTATGAAATCAAAAGGACAAACCTCGAACGTCGTGGCTACAACAAAGACAACGCTGCAGTAACCAAAGAAGAGTTGGCTCAGAAGATGGCGTACAGATTCAAAATCACTATTTGGTTAGCACATCAAGTTATTACGAGTTTGATTAAGACTCAAACGATAGAAGCATTTGGCGGGTATGTAAAACCTAAGGTTGGTGGTCAATGAGATATTCAGCAAAAAGAGGGCAAGAAGCCAAGTTATCAAAAGCACCGATAGAAACAGCCATTCCATTACTTGAGCCGGTACGCATCTACACAGCACTAGAACTTGCTGTGATGCCGTTGTCAAAAATGAATGATGCGATAGCAGCGCAGGAAAAATATTATCTCCTCGAGCACACAACTCAAATGGGGGGGCAAGCCATAACAGTTCGCCGTTTAATGCAAGATGGAGAACCGCTCATTCAGGTCAAAGAAAAATCACGTACCCGGTACAAGATCAAAAACGAATTTATCCCACCACGCATTATTCGACAGTTAGAAATGCGTGGATTGGTGAAGCTGTGTGGGGGTGCTAAGTGAATCATTTTAGTACTGGGCATGATGTTGTAGATCAAATTGGGAATACGCATTTTGAGGGAAATATCATCCCTGCACATTGGTATCAAATTTTCAAAATGAGCAACGGAAAACCTGATTTAAATGCCATTATTTTGCTCTCAGAAGTCGTTTATTGGCATCGTCCAACGGTGGTTCGAGATGAGTATACTGGACAAATTGTGCGCGTAAAAAAGAAGTTTAAAGCGGATCTTTTACAACGTTCTTATCAAAGTTTTTCTGATCAATTTGGCTTCTCAAAACTACAAGTGAAGGAGGCTTTTGATCGTCTTGAGGAATTTGGGGTAATCAAACGTCATTTTCGTACAATTGAGTCTAACAATCAGAAATATAACAATGTTTTATTTCTTGAGCTAATTACCCCTGTGCTTTTTGAAATGACCACCATCCCCATTTCAAACGAGGGAGGCTCCCCATTTCAAAAGGTAGACCCTCCCCATTTCAAACAGGGGACAAATACAGAGACTACTACAGAGATTACTACAGATATAAATACACAAGAGAATTCAACTGAAAATTCGGTTGATGAAGTTTTAAATCTTTGGGTCCCTGATTTACGTTCTCTGAATTCTTGGCTGCAACGCTCTGGTGAACAACCAATGACTCAAGATCAAGCTGAGCAAGTTTTACTCGAGGTGAATTCGCATTACTCACCACGCTTGAAATTAGGATTGATCACCGATACTCAAATGTATTCTCACTTTGTCAAATGGGTGAAGCGCAAACCGACAGCGAAAAAATCAACACGCGCGGATAACAAAAAGAATCAACCAACCAACCGCAACGTAAACGACGCATGGGGTGAGATAAAACACCATGCACCTGCAACCGATATTGATTGTGGAGATTTGATATGAACACTCATTTTTATGGATTTGATATCCAATCTTCAAATCAGATTTGCCCGATACACAAAACCGAACTGTTGAAACTAGGTGGTCACATCAACTGCAAACAATGTTCAATTGATTCAGTTGCTCAAAGTCAAAAAGAACATGCTCATGCTGTGAATACCATGGTTCGTAAAAAACACTTTGAAGGCGCTCAGATCCCAAGTCGACATGCTGATAGCGGTTTTGGAAACTACATGGTGCAGAACAACGGACAGCAACACGCTAAAGCACAATGTGCTTCATTCGTGAAAGATTTTAATTCAGGCGTTAAGCGGAATTTGATCATGGTTGGTCGTACAGGCACAGGTAAGACCCATTTGGCTTGCGCTTCAGCTAGAAACATCCTGGACAAGGGTAAATACGCTCGTTACGTCACTTCTGAAGATATGGCGAATGAGATTGCTCATGCATGGACAAAAGCCGATGACAGCGAAGCAGGTGCGATTTACCGCTTTACGGATGTGGACTTGTTAATTCTTGATGAATACGGATTGCATGATCGTTTTGAGAATCGATTACAACTTGTACACAAAGTTTTATATGCACGTTATGACGTATGTAAACCAACGATGTTGATTTCAAACTTGACACTTGCAGAACTTGAGAAAGATCTAGGTGATCGTTTGTGGTCACGTTTTCAACACGATGGCTTGACGGTGGTTGAATGTAATTGGACTGATTCTCGAACAGGTAGTACAGCATGAAGAGAATACCTTGTGAGCAGGATTTAGTTAGCCTAGATCCTAATACCTATGCAGATGCAATGGCACGTTGTCAAAACGCTGCACAGGATTGTCCTGAAGCAGGTCATTGCAAGTATGAAGGCGAGTGCTTTAATCATCTCACACACGTTGAAGCAGTTGAGCGGTTGGAAATCGTAGAAAAAGAACTTGAGGATTACAAGTGCAAATGGTCAAAGCTAAACAGCATGCACCATCATTTGCTTTCAAGCCTGAAACTATCAATAAGCGATGCTGTTCAGAAACAAAATCAAGAATATGCATTCGCATATCGTTCTTGCTTAGCAATGTTGGAGAGAGTTCTTTGAGCAGTATTTCACTTGCTGAATACAAAAAGCTCTACGCACCGAAGAAGCAAGTTAAACGTCGCAACACGGTTAAAACTGAGCGGACTGTAAGTGAGGGTGAGGCAAAGTTATCTCAGCAATTGAAAGCGTACAAGATCGAGTTTGAACAGGAGTTTAGATTCGATCCGAAAAGGAAATGGAGAGCTGATTTCCACCTGGTAGGCAAAATGATTCTGATCGAGGTTGAGGGTGGGATCTGGAGTAATGGGAGGCATACGAGGGCAAAGGGATATTTAGGGGATATGGAGAAATATAACTCGGCAACAGCGTTGGGTTATTCAGTGTATCGGTACAGCACTGAGCAGGTTAAGAGCGGTATGGCGATTAAAGAAATTTTAAAACGGATTGGGTGATGGGATGGGATTAGTCAAAGTTTGGGATAAAGAAATCAAAGGCAATGTGTATGCAGTTGGTGATATTCATGGTTGCTACAACCTGCTTATGAGTCGCTTGAGTGAAATTGGTTTTGATTTTGAAAACGATCTATTGGTTGCAGTAGGTGATTTGGTTGATCGTGGCATTCAAAACATTAAGTGCATTGAGTTGTTGGCAAAGCCTTGGTTCACATCTGTTCGTGGGAATCATGAGGATTTATGCATTCATGGATTAGAAAATCATTCAGCAAAACAATGTCACGTCTCAAATGGTGGTGAGTGGTTTTACGAGCTTGATGAATTAGCTCAACACAACATAGCTAAAACTTTTGCTGCATTGCCTGTTGCCCTAGAGGTGAACCATAAAGGTAAGAAGTTCGGATTTGTTCATGGGCACATCGAGCAGAATGACTGGGATGAATTTAAACAGGTTCTCAATAATCCTTTTTCTAAAAATATAGGCGGTAGATGTCCTGCTGACTTAGCAATGTGGGGTCGAGATCGGTTTGATACAGATAATCTTTATTACACCCATGTTTCAGGCGTAGATGCAGTAATCATGGGGCATACCGTTACAACAAAGCCTTTTAAGCGCGATAACTGTTATTACATCGATACAGGCGCCGTGCATTGGGGAACGATGACAATTTTAGACTTGGCTAATATTTAAGGGGATTGGGATGAATGCAGTAGCGGAAAAATTTGAACAATTCGAGTGGTTGACGAAAGGCATTACAGCAAAGTCGCCTCAATTCGGTGATGAAGGACATAGTACAGGAGCAAAGCCATTGGATTATCAGGACAGACTTGGTGCTATTGCAAGCATGGATACGCAGTTGGAGAAGTCGGTGACGAGTGTGATTGTTTGGGGTGAGCAATCGAAAGGTGACTTTGAGTTTATTCAGAACCATCTTGCGCGAATCATGATTGTGAATGCTGAGTCTGATGGTAAGAAAGATCCAAAAACAATAGCTTTGGATGTGATGGCAAGTAAGGTTGCTTGGGCTGTAATGATATTTTCATTCTTTCCAGAGATGGAGCGTAAATTTACTGCGTATGGTCGCTTGTGCTACATGGGGCTTGAATCACACATGAGTGAAGATGCTTACCGTGTATCGTGGAAGAAGTACGAAAACCTCATGTCCTTGGCTTTGGAATCGTCAATCGACTGTGCTTCAAAAGCTGTTGAGAAGTACAAGCAAAATACTTTTATTGAATTGAAAGCCTAGGTATTTCATTCTAGCGAAATAACAGGTATAGTTTCCTTATACTGGTCGTATTGCGGTTTGACCACACAGTTTAAAGTTTCCAAGCCCGTTCTCAATAGCGGGTATTTTTTTTGCTCATCGAAAGGTGGGCTTTTAGTAAATAAGTTTGACTTGAGTCACATTGTTTAGTAAAAGTTTGAGCGTTATTTAAAATAAATAGCAAAACAATAATCCTTAATCAGCGCAAATGAATAAGGGGAAGCCTCACAGAAATGTGAGGCTTTTTTAATGTCTGAATTTTCTTAAAACTAAAAAAAGGAAATGATTATGAAATAGCTAGAACTTTGGCAATTTTGATTTGTGACGCTGCTATACGATTTTGGTATATCAGCTATAAGCGCAAACGGTGGGATGCAGAAACCAGCCGTATAAATCGGTTTGAATCCAATGTGATTTCGTCACACATTGAGTTAGCCTCAGAGCCATAAAT